>JAMOZU010000009.1 GCA_023667745.1 Ruminococcus sp. | reverse complement strand
CTCCCCCAGACCCCCTATCGTGCGCATCTGCTCTTGTAAGGCTTTAGCTGTTGTGTTCGCTTTTCTGCTCCAGCCTCTAGCCTCTAATATCCAGCTAACTGTAAGGGTATCGATACTGCGTTACCCTCCACTCCCCCTCTTCATCTCTGGAGATGACAAAGTTGCCGCCGTCGGTATAGCCGGTAAAGCTGCCGTATTCGTCGTATTTTTCCTGCCGTGAGCGGAAAAGCATTCTGTCCTCGCTTATCTCCATGCCCGAAAAGGTCAGTGTGCCGAGGGTACGGTCATAGCTGCCGTCGCCGGCTATGCCGTAAAGCTCGCCGTTGATGTCGGCGTATTTCTGGGGAGATTCGGAAAATATCCTGCCTGCGATGCGGGGGGAAAACACCGCTCCCAAGTAGTCCAGCAGGTCTCCCGTGTCGTTGAATCTGCTGTCGTCTATTTTGAAGTAATATTCCACCGTGCCGTCAGAGGCGGTCTCCTCAACGAAATTGTCAAAATCGGAAACGTTAAAGGAGGACATTATAAAATTCTGCGCCGCTAAGTTTGCCGCCGCCCAATAGGCATAGCCGAAATAGAGGGGGTTTTCCTCGGTTATGTTTTCCGTCCCCAATACAAGGCGGGAATTTTCATAGTCAAAGGTCATGGTCTTTATTTTTACACGGCTTTCCGGCGGGCGGACGTTCCCCTCATCGTCGAAAACGCTGCCGTCGACAGCTATCTCATAGATGAATTTCAGCGGCTCGGTATGGTAAAGCTGGGTCTTGTCGAGGTATTCATGGACGGTTTCGGGAATATCGTTTTCCGTATCTTCCGGGGTAACTATGCGAATTTCCCGCAGCTCGCCCTTTTCGTCCACGGTGAACATACGGCTTACGGACAGGGCTGGTTCGGGTTCGTCGGAATCCACCTCCGTACCGTACTCGGAGATGTAGAAGGTAAACTGCATAATATCGGGAATGGGCGTGCTGTCGATGTCGTTGGAGATGAGTTTTACCGCCGTGGAAGCATCCTCGCTGCTGTAGGGCAGGTAAACGTCGTAGCCGTAGGGGGCTGTGATGACAAATTCACGGCTTTGGTAGCGGTTGTTCTCCACGGTGACGGAAATCTCGTTTTCATGCTCCCCCCGCCGTATGATTATCATGTAATTTTCCGTCTCCCCCCGCAGTTTCAGGCTGTACTCGGTAAAGGGGGTGAGAGCTTGGGTCTCCTCCTCCGAGGTCACCGCCGACGATTCGGAAGCGGCGGGAATATTTTCCCTGTCCCGTTCCTTGGCGCAGCCCCCCAAAAAAGCCGACGCCACAGCGCATATCAAAATTTTTTCCCATGCTTTGCACTTCACCGCACACTGCTCCTTTGTACTACCGTTTTCATTCTACATTATATCACATATTTATAAAAATTAAAAGGGCTTTCGGGAAATTTTTTCGGAGAAGGTTAATAATCCGCACCCCCATAATGTTACAGAAAAATTTACAAAATATCTCTTGCATTTTCTCTTTAAAAATGCTATAATAAATTACATAAAGAAAAATTCAAAGGAGAAATTTTTATGATACCCTTGGAAATAGAACGCAAATTCCTAATTGAGGGAACAAGCGAGGTTTTTGAAAAATGCGCCGAAAAAATAACCATTCTCCAGATATACCTTACCCGCTCCGACCCGGATATTCAGCGGAGAATACGCTCATGGGAGACTGCCGGAGAGATAAAATATTTCTACACCGAAAAGCGGTTCATCTCCCCTGCCGTCCGTGAGGAAAACGAGCGGGAAATTTCCCGTGAAGAATTTGAAAATCTCAAAAGCCAAGCCGACCCCGACCTTGCCCCCATTGAGAAAGTCCGCCGCATTCTTCCCTATGAAGGTCAGTCTTTAGAGATAGACAGCTACTCCTTTGAGCCGTCCCTTGCCACAATGGAGCTGGAGCTTGACAGTGAGGATCGGGAAATAATTTTCCCTCCCTTTGTGAATATCATAAAAGAGGTTACGGGGGACAAGGATTATTCCAACGCAAGCCTTGCATTAAAAGGTTTTCCGCTTCCGGGAGGCAGGAATAAGGAGGCAGAAAGCAGGAAATAGTGCAAATTAACTTTCCGCAGGAAGAGGATTATTTTTCCTCCCATTTCAGCGAGCAGTCCCCGGAGGCGGACTTGAAATTCCACTTGATATAATACCGCTCGCCCTTGTTAAAGTCGGCTGTATCGGCGGAGTTATCGCCGTCAAGACGGATAAGCTCGGTTTTGCGGCGGTCAAGGACGGTCACGCTTACGTTGCCGTTTGTAAGCTCCGGGTCAAGGGTAAATTCCCATGTCCTGTCCTCGTCAAATTTTACCACACGGGTAATAACGCCGGTACAGCGGAGCAGGGAAAGCCTTTCGCCGTCCTTTTCCCGTGTGCGGACGAATTTGACGGCGGCTTTGCAGGCGGTATCCACAAGTCCGTTCAGATGAAGAAAGGTCATCGCTCCCCCGAAGCAAACCATAAATATAATAAACGGCGCAAATTCCATAGCAAGCTCTTTCACAAAAAACACCTTCCATCCATACTGTTAATTTTCGTCGGCATCGCTTTTCTTCCCCCGCTTTTTCCGCTGTTTGACGCACTCGGTCAGCAGATATTCTATCTGACCGTTTACAGAGCGGAAATCGTCTTCCGCCCACCTTGCAAGCTCGTCGAAAAGGCTTGCGGACACCCGCAGGGGTATCTGCTTTTTCGCCTTTTCCTTTGACTTTTCGTCAGCCATCCGCTCACCTCTTTTAAGGAATTTGTACCGTTAATCCGATCTCACGTTCCAATCGTATTTCCGGCTTATCTTCACCGCCGCAAAAACCGTTGCCGCCGTAACTATACACGCAAAAACATAGGACATTCCCAAAGACATTTTACCTATCTGATACATTGCCGAAGGTACGTCCGCTATGGTGTGGATAAGTATGCAGACGGGATAGCACAGCGGTTTCCCCCGCAATATGCCGAACATTATCACCGACAAAGCCGTATGGAGTGTTATTGCAATACATCTCTCGAATACCACAGGTACTGCGTTGGCAAAACCGTACCCCACCAGTGCGCTCATCTGCGTGCGCACAGTCTCTGCCGTTGCCTCGTTCCCTTGGGAATACATTTGGGCAAATTCCTCAAGGCTTGTGCTGTTTATCATTGACATAAAAACGCACATGGAGAACATATTGAATCCCGCTATAATTATAGCCTCAAAGCCGCCGTGTCCCAAGCCGTACATTATTGCCGAGCGACAGTCGGGGGATTTTTTCATGAAAGTCTTGTAAACCGTAAAGCGTGCTGTTTCCTCGAATACCCCTGCCGCCAGTGCACCGTAGATAACGTAGGCAACGGGCTTGCCGAGAACTATCGGCAGCATTACCGTATGGAGCAGCTGTTCGAGAACCAATGCGAACACTGCAAACGCCGCCGCCCCTATGAAAAATAGGGAAAGGGGAACATCTTTATTTTTTCTTTTGAAGACTGTCACAGCCACTATGGGAATGACCATGCACAGCAGTCCCGCCATTGCGACCGCCGCAATTGATGTTGTTGAATACATAAAAATTACCTCGATGTTTTTTATCGGTTGTCCTCCCTCGCCGGGAAAAGGACGTGACCCCTTCCTTAATAGATCGACCCGCTGTTTACGATAGGCTGGGCGTCTTTATTGCCGCAAAGAACTACCAGGAGATTGGACACCATCTGGGCTTTCCGCTCCTCGTCAAGGTCGCAGACGTTGTTCTGCGCCAGCCTTTCAAGAGCCATTTCCACCATGCCCACTGCGCCGTCCACAATCTTCTGACGGGCTTCGATTATAGCCGTTGCCTGCTGCCGCTGGAGCATTACCGCCGCTATTTCCGGAGCGTATGCAAGGTGAGTTATCCTCGCCTCGATTATTTCAACTCCCGCTGCCTCGACTCTGCTTTGAAGTTCCCTTTTAAGGTCTTCCGCCACCTCGGCGGAAGAGCCTCTCAGCGACTTGTCGTTATCGCTGTTTTCGCTTTTGTCATAGGGGTACAGCCGCACCACGTCCCTTAAAGTGGAGTCGGACTGAGTGGAGACAAATTTGCTGTAGTTATCCACGCCGAAAACCGCCTTTGCGCTGTCGGTTATCCGCCACACCACAACTATTCCCACTTCAATGGGATTGCCCATTTCGTCATTTATCTTCTGCTTGGGATTGTCGTGAGTTCTGACTTTAAGGGATATTTTCTTGACGGAGGTAAAGGGGTTGACATAGAATATCCCCTCCTTGCGGAGAGTTCCGGTGTAACGCCCAAAAAGTGTCATAACGGCGGCCTCATTGGGGTTTACCACCTTTATCCCCACAAGCCATATCCACCCTATGCACACATAGACCAGCCCTATAACGAACACTGCCACAGCCCACGCCTGCGGATCCCGCAGCTCTTCCTCGGCGGCGGAAAACTCCATTGCTCCCGCTATCACAGCACCTATTGCCGCAAGCATGGTAATAACGCCTAAGATTACGGCGGGAATGCCGCTTGGAGCGTTGACGGCATTTTCATTTATATTGTGGTTTGCGCCCTTTGCCTGCGCATTTCCATTCGCATTTTCTTTCATAATGATTCCTCCGTTTATGTAATATGTATTTGATATCAATTTGATATCATATTGTAAGTATATCACATATTTTTTGATTTGTCAAGGGGTTGGGAAAATTTTTTTGGGAAATTTTGAAAAGGAAAATTCCTGCGCTTGAATACAAGGGGATCGAAGGCGGGAGAAAAGAGCATAATACAAGTATTTTGGTCATCACGGCTTTTCCGGGCAAACCGCAATAATACAAATCGTCCATTGAATTATGGGACTTAAGCCGCCGCAAAAAAATCGTAAGGCTAAATTTTTTTCAACGGCTTTTTCTCCATGATTCTAATGGGGATTAGTATAAGCTATTATTTTTACGGTGACGGGGAAAGGCGAGGACAACGCCCGACAGAAAGGTTTGAGGCATATGCAAATTAAATAAAAATATCCGGTCGGCGTTTTCTTAACAAAATTTTAACCGAATATTATAAAATATCGCTTGAAAAGACAGTGAAAAAATGATATAATGGCTTTGCCGATAGTTTATATTAAGAAAACACCGTCCTGCCTCGACGGAGAAAACCACGGTTTCGGCGAGCGCAGTAGTTTAGCGGTAAAACGGTATCTCCTCACGGATACAGAGACGGCGGTTCGATTCCGCCCTGCGCTTTTCATCGGTAACGGCAGTGTGTACAAAGCGTGCGGGAGTGTTTTCCTCGTATTGGGCGGGAGAATGACGCTGTACGGCAAAAAGGCTATCCATCGGTACCGTTATGATATAATGCCGTTGCAATGTTTTTCGGCAATGTAAATTTGAAAGGAAAATTAAAATGGCGAATAAAACCAAAGCCGCAGTGCTTATAGGCTGCGGCGTGCTTTTTGCGGGGGCGGCGGTGCTGGCCGCCGTTACCCTGCCCGAAACGGAAACCGGACTCAAAGACTTCACCGTTGAAGTTTATTCCGAAAGGGACGGTTACAGCACTTCGGACAACTACTCCTCCGACCTGGAATATTTCGGGCAGTGGTGCAGGGAGCAGGATTTTATAGGTTACAGCGAAAGCGATTACGGCATTTACATCTACTCCGTAGGCGGCTTTGAAGAGGATATGGATGAGCAGTACTGGTGGTGCATTACGGAAAACGGCGAGATTGCGCAGGTGGGGGCGGACTCACTGCCCCTTAACAATAACAGCGTTTACCGCCTCGAGCTTAAACAGGGCTGGTAATGGGCTTAGGAAAATCAAGGGAGCCGTCCCGGGACAAGCCGCAGGGTCGGCGCAGAAGGAACAAGCCTCACAAGCAGACGGATATTCCGGGAAAGGCGGACGGAAGAGATACGGTCTCACACGTCTCCCCTGTCTCACCCGCCCGCATGACAGCCCGCTGCGCCCTTATGGCGGCTATGCTGATAGGCTCAAAGGCGGCTTTAAGCGGACTGCCCAATTTTGAAACGGTAACGCTGCTGATAATACTTTTCGCCCTCCGCTTCGGCAGGGAAGTGTTTTGGGCGATAGCGGTGTTCAACCTGTGCGAGCTTGTTTACTGGGGCGGCGGCGCATGGTGGGCCGCATATTTGTACATTTGGAATCTGGTGGCTCTCGGTGCAATTTTACTGCGGGACTTTGCGGGAGAAGACCCGCTGCTCTGGGCGGCATATTCGGCGGTCTGCGGACTTTTCTTCGGGGGACTTTGCTCGCTGGTCTACATATTCATTCCCGACGTAAACCCTTGGGGATATTTCCTTGCGGGACTGCCCTGGGACATAGCCCACGGGATATACAATTTCCTGCTTATGCTTGTACTGTTCAAACCCCTGAACAGGGGACTGGGGAGGATAGACGGGAGATGATACAAATCCCTCGTTGATTCTAACGGGGCTTATACAAATCCCTCATTGAATTATGGGATTCAGCCGCCGCAAAAACCATATATGCAAGTTTTTGCGGCGGCTTCATCTCCATAATTCTAACGGGGATTAGTATTAGTATGAACTTAAATCCCCGCCGCCATTACCCACAGCGGCAGGGTCACTGCCGACAGCACAGTTGTCACGGCAAAGATGACAGCCGAAAATTCGGGGCATTTTTTGTATCTTAAGGCAAACATCGTTCCGGTTGCCGCCGCAGGGCAGCCGGACGCCGCAAGAACGGTTATAAACACCACCTTCGGAATGTCAAACCATCGGAACGCCAGAAAAAACATCAGAGGACAAACTATCAGCCGCAGCACAGCCGCCCGGTATATGCCGGGCTTTTTCAGGTCGTCCCCCAATTTTGTCCCGCTGATGGTAACGCCTGCGCATATCATAGCCAGCGGCGTGTTCATGGACGCAATATGTTCGGCAGCTTCCATTGCAACGTTTACAGCCGCTGTCACAGCTCCCGGAAAGGTCACTCCCGTAAGCAGCGGACGGAGGAGGAACGTACCCAGTCCCAGAAACACGGCGATGACAGCGGGAGAGGATATGACTTTTTTAAGGGAAGTTTTCGTCCCCTTGCCGCCGAAAAGTATAACTCCGTGAGTCCATACCATAATGTTGAACACGGTCACATAGCCTGTCAGGCAGAAAACGCCCTCGCTGCCGAAAAGTCCGTTTATAAGCGGTATGCCCATGAAAGCGCAGTTGGAGTACACCGCCGCAAACTGCTCGGCAATAGCCTCGTCGTCCTCCCGTTTGCGGTAGGATACCCCTAAGAACAGTATCATCAGAGCGTATGAGGCGAACGCCAGCAAAAAGGCTGTAACAAGCCCTTTGAGCAGTCCGCTGTCAAAATCTTTTTGATAGGAAGTGAATATCAGCACCGGGTTCACCACTTCCAGAACGAATTTGGAAAGCCCGCTCCCCATTTCCCTGCTTATGATATTTATTTTCCCGCACAAAAATCCCACCGCCGCCAGCAGGAACATTATGATTATCTGTGTAAAACAAATGACGGACAAGTCCATGTGAAAAATCGCTCCTTTCAGTGACCGGAGGCTATAGCTTCGGCGGTCGGTTCAACGCTTTTTCACCGCCGATACAAACAGCCATACGCATATTACCGCCAAGGTCACCGTACAGGCGGGGCTGCCGTACATAAAATCTCCGCTTACGGCGGCTGTCCCCCTGTAACGCAGATCCATCATGGTTACAGCCATTATCTCCGTCAGGTTTTTCAGGCATATGAACGCCGTCCCCGAACGCATATCTCCGAAATTTACAATGCAAAGCCCCGCCGCAATGCCGCTTGCGGCAAGAGTGAGGATACAGACAAGTCCCGCTCCGGAATTGAAGGTCACATCAAGTCCCCCGCCGTCAATGCTTACGGAAAAAAGCCCGAACAGGGTGTACAACGCCGTTGATATAACCACCGCAAGGACGTTTCCCGCATCGTGCTGCAATATGTGAAAGATATAACCGAAGAAAACGACTCCTGCGAAAAGGCTCACCCGAAAGACCTCATATAAGGGCAGACGGAAATCAACGCCGCTTACAAAGCCGTCAAAAACCAGCCTTTTATTTACCAACGCTTCAAACACCATCGGCAGTGCGGCGGCGATTATCCCGGCAACGCTCCCCTGAATGATATTTTCAAGCATATACCCTTTTGCGAAAAAGGAACGCCGCCCCCCTTCCATAAATTTAAGGAAAAGCCATGTTACGCCGATCGCGGCGGCGGCGGGGACAAAATGCCTTGCCGTCCCCTCAATAAGTCCGCTAAGGAGATATATGCCCATACATATGAGCAGGTAGACCGCCAGTTTTATAAACGTGTTCACCGCAAAGCCCAAGCCCTTTTTTTCGTTCATTGTCCTTCCTCCTTTGTCCTTTTCTAAGTTTTAAAACTTTTGAAAGTAAAGAAAATTTTCTAAAGATAAAAAAGATTTCTAAATTAAGAATTATTGCCTTTTTTCCCAAAGGGGATTATAATAATATCAGAGTTCGGGGAAATGTTCCCCCGTAAAAAAGGAGTTCGGTGAAAATGGAAACTTTTGCAAGCATAATGGAAATGATGATGGTGGTATGTTTCGGCATATCATGGCCTTTAAACATAGTAAAGGCGTGGAAGGCAAGGACAGCAAAGGGAACGAGCCTGCTGTTCTACATGTTCATATGGATAGGCTATGTTTTCGCCATGACGGGAAAATTCGTCACCATATACAACAACGCCCCCGCCCCTTGGTATGAGACTGTTCACTGGTATGTGATGTTCTTTTACGTTGTCAATGTGATAATGGTGAGCGTGGGCATCGGGATATATTTCCGCAACAAGCTCATTGACGGCAGGAACACCGCAAAAGTAAGTTCCGTTAAAGCCAATGCTGCCGCAAGCATGCAGTAACGCCGCAGTAAGATCAAAGTCCGGTACCGTCCGGCAGATGACTGATGTATGAAAGGAAGTTTCAGTATGAACGCTTACGAAAAAGAAGAAAGAAATTATCACCGTCTTAACAGCGTTGCCCGCCCCAACGGAGTGGTACTGTTCGGCTCGAACTTTGCAAAGGACATTCCGGTGTGTGAACTCAAACAGGCGTTCGGACTCGAATGCAATGTTTATAACCGCAGTTACAGTGACCTTTCTCTGTACGATGCTCCCGCACTTTTAAACGAGTGCCTTACGGAGCTGTCTCCGAAGAAAATTCTCATTGACTTGGGGGAGACAGACCTTGAGAACGGAGAGGACATCCCGGAGATCGTTGCCGCTTATGAACATCTTATCGAAAATATCCGCATCTACAGCAAGCGGTGCAAAATAGTGATAATCTCCGTATGCGCCGATAACTGCGGCAGCCGTGCCTGCACTGCGGGAGAACTTAACACCGCACTGGAAAAAATGGCAGACCGCCTTAAATGCAGCTTTGCGGACATAAGCCCTGCGGCAAAGTCGGAACAGCCAACGGTAAAAGCCTTTTCAATGCTCCGTTTCTTTATGCTTGACAGAATATCCCTGTCGGATGTGATGAGCTGCTAGGAGCCGGGGATCAGAGACTGGATGCCGGTTTAACAAAAGCCTTTTCTGTGCTCCGTATTTCATGTTTGACAAGTCATCTTGTCCGGCAGGTGTTCGGAGCATATGAAAATATACACATTCCCATATTTCATTGACTTGCCCCCCGTCCTCCGCTGTAATGCGGGAGACGGGAGGGATTTTTTGAATGAGGGAAATGCGGGAATTACCTTGTTACAGCCGTAATTTAAGGCAGTTGATTCTTGCCTCTAGCCCTCTGACCTCTAGCCTCTAGCCGCTTACCTGACCTACCTATTGGAAGCAAGATGCAAGATGCAAGAAGCAAGAAATTGTCTTGTTGCAGCCGTAATTTAAGGCAGTTGATTCTTGCCTCTAGCCTCTAGCCGCTTACCGCATAAAAAACCCGCAGACATACCTGTCTTCCGTGCAAAGGGATTCGATTTTCTTTACAGCCGCAGGGGTCTTTCTGTTGGTGTACCTGTTGCATACCGCATAACTGCCGTCCCCGTTGTTTACCACAGCCGCAAAATGGAGCAGGGAAAAGTACGGCTTTGCCGTCCAGTAGCAGACTATCCCCACCTTGACCGCAGACATAACATTAACAAAATCAACAAAATTTTCCGCTTTCATGGCAGGTATTTTGCACTCGGAAAAAAACTTGTCTATCTTTTTCGGGTCTGTCCCCAGTAAACCGCCCATTCTCAAGGCGTAATTTTCCAGTCCCAGAACTATCAGGGGAAAGCTCTCCCGCTGCCCCGTGCAAAGGAGCGCATTGTACACCGCAATAGCTCCGCAGCCGCACATGGAGACCTTCCCCATACCGAATTTGCACTGTGAAACAATACAGTTTCCCTGACCGTTTATAAGCCTTTCCGGCTGCTTTCTGCGGCGGTTGAACTCATAATTTTTCCTGCTTCTCCCCGAAGCGTCCCCCAGCAATTCCAATTCGTTTAACATAAGTATTTCCTTTATAAGTATTTTTATATGTGCATTTTTAAGGCAATTCACCGAGGCGGGAAACAGGAGCTTTTGCACCGTATTTAAAAAAGTCAACTTCTAACCTCTAGCCCTCTAACCTCTAGCCGCTAACTGCACAAACTCCTTCATTCTCTCGACGGCAGTCATGATATGCTTTATGGAATAGGCGTAGGAAATGCGTATGAACCCCTCACCGCAAGCACCGAAAGCATTTCCGGGAACGACCGCCACGTTGTACTTGTCCAGCAGCTTCTCGCAGAACTCCTCGCTGCCAAGCCCGGTGGAACGTATGCAGGGAAACACATAGAACGCCCCTTTCGGCTCAAAGCAGGTAAGCCCCATGTCGTTGAGCTCTTTTACAAGCCAACGCCTGCGGATATCGTATTCGCTGCGCATTTTCTCCACATCTCCGCCGCAGTTTTCCAACGCCTCTATCGCCGCAAACTGGGACATGGTGGGGGCGCACATTATGGCGTACTGGTGGATTTTCAGCATCTGTTCGCACAAGGGACGGGGAGCGGCGATATACCCAAGCCGCCACCCTGTCATGGAAAAAGCCTTTGAAAAGCCGTCCACAAGGATAGTCCGCTCCCGCATTCCCTCGATTTGCGTTATGGAAACATGCTCGCCGCTGTAAGTAAGGGCACTGTATATCTCGTCTGACAGCACAAGAATATCCGTCCCCCGCAAAACCTCGGCTATCTCCTCCAAGTCTTTTTGCTCCATTATAGCCCCCGTTGGATTGTTGGGGAAAGGCAGGATAAGCAGCTTTGTACGGTCGGTTATCTTTTCCCGAAGCTGAGCCACCGTCAGGCGAAATTCGTCCTCCGCCTTTGTCTCAATAGGTACGGGAACGCCGTGACTAAGGGAAACGATAGGCGAATAACATACAAAACTGGGCTCGACTATTATTACCTCGTCCCCCGGGTTGATAAGGGTGCGTATCGCAATATCTATCCCCTCCGAGCCGCCAACGGTAACTACCACCTCATGCTCCGGGTCGTACCGAACGCCCAGTTTACGGTCAATGTACCTTGAAATTGCGCTGCGCAATTCGCCCAAGCCCGCATTTGCTGTGTACTTGGTCTTTCCCTTTTCAAGAGCGGTTATCGCCTCTTCACGGACATTCCAGGGAGTCTGGAAATCCGGCTCGCCCACCCCAAGAGAAATGACCCCCTCTTTCTGAGCGGCAAGGTCGAAAAATTTCCTTATGCCCGAAGGCTTCATTTCGTAACATTTTTTGGCAATAAGCCTATTATAATCCATCACGGAGAAACAAATCCCCTTTCGTCCTCAGCCTCGTCGGCGATAAAGAAGCCCTGCTCCTTGTAACGCTTTAAAACGAAGTGAGTTGATGTGGAGATGACCCCCTCAATGGTGGAAAGCCGCCTTGCCACAAACAGGGCTATCTCCTTGTAATCCGTCCCGGACAGGGTAACGGCTAAGTCGAAGGAACCGGACATAAGCGTTACCGTGTCCACCTCGTCGTAAGCCATGATATTCCGCGCCAGCTCATCGAAGCCGCAGTCCGCCTTGGGGGTCACCTTTACCTCGATAAACGCCGTAACAGCGTTCTTGTCCGCCTTTTCGCCGTCCACTATAACGCTGTAGCCCTTGATTATCCCCTGCCGCTCGTAGTCGGCTATTTTGGCGTTTACCTCCTCTTCCGTACTCCCCAGCATTACCGCCAACTCCGCCGCAGGCAGCCTTGCATTGGTCTTAAGCAGTTTTAAAAGCGAATCCATAGCAACAGTCCTCCTTGGTAGAAGCAAGAGGCAGGAATGTTAAGAGGCAAGAAGCAAGAATAATTGCCATTGCCTTTTATTTGCCTCTGATTTGAATTAAATAATAACCGCCGTTTATTCCGGCTGTATTCAACGCTTATATAATTATACCACAATTCGGTGAATATGTCTACATACTTTTGTAAATTTTTTCCCGGACTTATTTCGGGAAACCTTTCCTTTTATTTCGGACTGTATTTATCCTATCAAAGGCGGTGACTATTGTAAATTGTTTATGAACAGCCGCCGCTCCACTTGAATTTCCCGCTCAAAAGTCGTATAATAAAAACAGGAGGAGACGGCAATGGAAGAAACGGAAGATTTTATATTCGGCGAGGCAAACGTATTCGTTAATATCGACCCCGAGGTAAAGGAACGGGCGGAAGAGATACTTGACAGGTTGGATATCCCCATGTCCTACGCAGTAAACGCTTTTCTCGAACAGGTCATAGCCCATAACGGAATGCCCTTTGATTATGTGAGAAAGCCCTTTTGCATGGAGGCTATAACCGAGGAGGAGTTTAATAAAGGAATGCAGAAAGCATGGGAGCAGAGCGAAGCAGGGTTAGGATATCCGGCAAAAGAGGTACATGAACGTATCCGCCGGCTTTACGGAATAGATTTTGAGGAGGAATGAATCATGGCAGCAACAAATGTATCTGTACAGGTTGAATCAAATATAAAGGAACAGGCGGAAAGCATTCTTTCGGAGATGGATATTTCCATGTCCGGAGCGTTCAGCATGTTTCTGGAGCAGGTCATTGCTCATGGGGGTATGCCTTTTGACATGCAAAAAGCGAGAAAAAAACCGCTTTGTCTTGATGATATGACAACGGACGAAATCAATGCGGAGCTGCAAAAGGGACTTG
The DNA here is from genome assembly GCA_023667745.1 of Ruminococcus sp. Lineage (GTDB taxonomy): Bacteria > Bacillota > Clostridia > Oscillospirales > Ruminococcaceae > Huintestinicola. Next base: position 9,790 of record JAMOZU010000009.1, on the reverse strand, counting down.
ACGACATTAGAGCGGGAAGAGTTACTCCCGCAAAGGAAGTCAGAGAAAGAATGCACAGGTTATACGGCATATGAATTGGAATGTAGAATATGCCGATGAGGCAAATTATGAGCTTGATGAGATTTACAGCTATATAGCCAATGACCTGAATGCCCCGAAAGCGGCAGAAAGAAAGCTGTCTAAAATAATGGACAAAATAGACGCTCTTGACTATATGCCCATGAGATATAAGATTTACGATACAGAACCATGGAGATCGCAAAAGCTCAGATGCTTTTCGGTTGAGGGTTATGTTGTCTTCTACTACGTATATGAGGATACCCATACTGTCTATATTTCCCGAATAATCAACGGCAGATGTGACCTGAACGAAAAACTGAAAAAAACAAACATATAAATTTTACGGTGCGTCCCTTTGAATTCAGAAGGGGTCGCACCGTTTTTTGTTCTAATTGCACAAAATAAGCGTAAATTATTTGTATGCAAAAATAACAAATTTCGGTTGAATTTTCGGAGCAAATATGTTAAAATAAATAGTAAAGATTGCTGCCGCCATGGGTCAGCCGTATAAAACGGCAGCGAAAAATTATGAAAATGAGGTATGTTCAATGAAATTCGGTTTCTTTGATGACGCAAACAAGGAGTATGTCATCACATCTCCCAAGACCCCTTACCCCTGGATAAACTATCTTGGCACTCAGGACTTTTTCAGCCTTATTTCCAACACCGCCGGAGGCTACAGCTTCTATAAGGACGCAAGACTTGCAAGGATCACCAGATACCGCTACAACAACGTTCCCGCAGACGCAGGCGGGCGGTATTTCTACATAAACGACGGCGGCTGTGTATGGAATCCGGGCTGGTCGCCTGTCAAGACCGAGCTTGACGAATATGTCTGCCGCCACGGCATGGGGTATACCGTCATCAAGGGAAAGAAAAACGGCTTGTCCGCAGAGGTGACATTCTTCGTTCCCCAGAATTTCACGGGAGAGGTGGAAAAGGTCACTCTCAAAAACGAAAGCGGCAGCCCCAAGACCTTCAAGCTCTTCTCCTTTATCGAATGGTGCTTGTGGGACGCTCAGGACGACTGCACCAATTTCCAGAGAAACTTCAACACGGGTGAAGTGGAGATAGAGGGCAGCACCATATTCCACAAGACCGAATACAAGGAAAGGCGCAATCATTTCGCTTTCTATACCGTAAATGAGCCTATCGACGGCTATGACACCGACAGAGAGACTTTCATGGGCAGCATTTACAATGATTTCGGCAACCCGGAAACGGTAATGAACGGCAAGCCCGCCAACTCCGTGGCGGACGGCTGGTCTCCCGTGGCTTCCCACTGCAAGGAAATTACCCTCGGCGCAGGTGAGGAAAAGACTCTCGTATATGTTCTGGGCTATGTGGAAAACCCCTATGAGGAAAAGTTCAACGCTGACGGCAGCATGAACAAGTCCAAGGCTTACGAAATGATGAAAAAGTTCGATACAGCCGAAAAGGCGGACGAGGCTCTTGCCGCCCTTAAAGCCACATGGGACGAGCTCCTCTCCAAGTACACCATCTCCTCCCCCGATGATAAGCTCAACCGCATGGTCAACATCTGGAATCAGTATCAGTGTATGGTCACCTTCAATATGTCCCGCTCCGCCTCTTATTTTGAAAGCGGCATAGGCAGAGGAATGGGCTTCAGAGACTCCAATCAGGATCTGCTGGGCTTCGTTCATCAGATACCCGAACGTGCAAGGGAAAGGATTCTCGACATTGCTGCAACTCAGCTGGAGGACGGCGGCAACTACCACCAGTATCAGCCTCTTACCAAAAAGGGCAATGACGCAGCAGGCACCAACTTCAACGACGACCCTCTGTGGATGATACTTTCCACCGCCGCTTACATCAAGGAAACAGGCGATTACGATATTCTCAAAGAGCAGGTGGACTATAAGAACGACCCCGCTCTGGCGCAGCCCTTGCTTGACCATTTAAAGCGCAGTTTCTACCATGTGGTAAACAATAAAGGTCCTCACGGTCTGCCGCTTATCGGGCGTGCCGACTGGAACGACTGCCTTAACCTTAACTGTTTCTCAAGAGTCCCCGGCGAAAGTTTCCAGAACACAGCCAGCAATATAGCAAAAGAAGTCGACCCCGAAACGGGCGCACCTCTTAACGAGCAGACCGCCGAATCGGTAATGATAGCGGGAATGTTCACCTATATAGGGCCTGAATATGTTGCCCTCTGCCGCAAAATGGGCGACAACGCCGAGGCGGACAAGGCTCAGGCCGAGATCGACGCCATGAAAAAGGCCGTAGTCGACAGCGGCTGGGACGGCAGCTGGTTCCTGCGGGCTTACGACGCTTACGGCAAAAAGGTCGGCTCTTCGGAAAATGAAGAGGGCAAGATATTCATCGAACCCCAAGGCTTCTGCGTAATGAGCGATATCGGCGGAAGAGAGTTCACCGAAAAGACCATGGACAGCATTGACAAGTACCTCGGCACGGAGCATGGCTTGGTACTCAACAACCCTGCCTTTACGAGATATATCGTTGAATACGGCGAAATTTCCACCTACCCCGGCGGATATAAGGAGAACGCAGGTATCTTCTGCCATAACAACGCATGGATCATGTGCGCCGCCGCCTATGCGGGCATGGGCGACAGAGCTTTTGACTACTACACAAGGATAGCCCCCGCATATCAGGAGGACGAGCAGCTCCACCGCACCGAGCCTTATGTTTACGCACAGATGATAGCCGGCAAGGACGCAAAGCGTTTCGGCGAGGCGAAAAACAGCTGGCTTACGGGAACCGCAGCATGGAATTTCGTTGCTATCTCCCAGTATATCTTAGGCATTATCCCCGATTACGACGGACTGAAAATAGACCCCTCCATTCCCAAGGCATGGGACGGCTACACCGTTACCCGTAAGTTCAGAGGAGCAACTTTCAACATCAAGATAGAAAATCCCGACCATGTTTCCAAGGGCATAAAGAGCCTCACCGTTGACGGAAACGCCGTAGACGGCAACGTTATAAGCGGCATTACAAGCGGTGTTCACGAGGTAGTTGCGGTAATGGGTTGATGTTCACAGCCTGCCCCATGAAAAAAGCAAAAATATGTCCCCCGTCCAAAAAGGGCGGGGGAATTATTTTCCCTTTATGGGAAAATACGGCATTTAAAGCTTAAGCGGCGCTGCCGTTATGTAGGCGCATTCCGCAGCTTTCAAGCGGTCATGTCAAATCAGCAGGAAGTGCCGCAAAGACCGTTGTTGTTGCTGCCGCAGCAGAAGAAGAGAACCAGAAGGATGATGATGATCCAGCAGCAGCTTCCGCTGCCGTTTCCGCAATTGCACATAATAAAACGCTCCTTTGTAAAATAATCTATCGGGAGTTCTCCCTCGGAGGGTCTTTGGCAAAGCGTCTTTAAGACAACGCCTCGGCTTTTGCTTTGGCTTTTTGCCGCCCTCATAGTTCATATTATGCGCCGGAATGAAATTGGTGAAAAAAATTTAACCGGCAATGCCGGGAGTTATACTAATAAGAATTATGGAGAAAACACCGCCGCAAAAACTTACGTGAAAGTTTTTGCGGCGGCACTTCATAATTTGCACTATAGCCGAAACTCTGCGTTTGCTCCGAAGGAACGGTATCATTCATTGCCGCCCTTGTCGTTGGGATCGACCTTTATCTCAATATCCGGGGTGTTTTCCACCGTGTCCTCATGGCCGACAGGCTCTTCGTTTGCAGCTTTTTCCGGAGCGGGACGCTCTATCTTTGCGCCGCACTTGCCGCAGAACTCGTTCTCCTGGGGTATCTCCGCACCGCAGTTGGGACACACGTTCACTCCCTTAAGAGCCATAACCTGAGCCTTGAGAGCCTCCACCGAAGCGATCTTCTCAGACGCTCTGCTGCAAAGTGCTGACATCGCCTCGCAGCATGGGTCGTCCTTGTGGTTATCGTAATAGAGCTTGCCCATTTCCGTGTAAATATCGGTCAAAGCCCTTTCCTCGTTGGCGATCTTGATATTCGCTTTTACGATGTCGCTGCCCTGCTTGGTCTTTTCGGTAACAGCCTTGCCTGTGCTGCTGAGAGTCTCCGCAATTTTTTCAAACATTGTTATTCCTCCTAATGTGTGTTAAGGTTTTGTTCTTGTAAATTCAGTATACACCTTTTTTTCGCTTTTGTCAACAGTTCTTGTGTATTTTTCATTTTGGAATGTCAAATTTTAATCTTCTTTTAATCTTTCTAATCTTATTTTAATCTAATTTTAATTTTTAAGGAAACGCCAATTAATCCGCTTTTTAAAATTTTTAATCATTATGATCCTTTTTACGGAAGGCTTTTCCCCCGCCGCAGGCGGGAAAAAGCCTTAAACCGGAATTTTATTAAGGAAACACCGGTAAAAACTCTTTTAAATTGCAGCTGCGAGTGTATTTCCATAAACTTCGGGAAATTATTAATCCTCTCCGTCCTTATCCATATACACCCTTGACCCTGTAGCCCCTTTCTGTCCCTGATATTTTCCCCTGTAAGGGTTAAGGGCGTTGTCGTCCATTTTGGCAAAAACAAGCTGACCCACCCGTCTGCCCGCTTTCAGCTCTATTCCGCAGCGGTTGGCGTTGAAAAGCTCCAGAGTAATTTCCCCCTCGAAACCCGGGTCGACCCAGCCTGCATTCTGTATAAACAGCCCCATACGCCCCAGCGAGCTGCGCCCTTCCACGAAAGCCGTAATATTATCGGGAAGCCTGAAATATTCCATAGTGGTAGCCAGAACAAACTGACCCGGCAGCAGGACGTATGTATCCGTTTCGATGGTCTTGTATCGGACTTTCTCGTCAAGCCCGATAACCCCCGTACTGATGTCCTCGACAACGCCGAAAGTCCGCCCCAGGCGGATATCCACGCTGGCGGGCTGTATCTGTTCGGGAGTCACGGGGTCAATGCCCAGAACGCCCTCTTTCAGATATTTCGTTATGGTTTTATCGGACAGTATCATAGGAAATCCTCCTTAGAAACAGTTAAGGAATTACCGATTTAAGGTTTTTCTCCCGCCTTCGGCGGGAGAAAAACCGCCTAACAAAAGGATTTTTAGAGTTTACGGATAATAAAAATACGATTCAATCGGTATTGCCTTAATAGTTAATAATTAATTGTTAATAGTTAACGGGTACTCATACGCCGTTAGGCTTTTCCTCTCATCGCCGAGGGGCTTTTTCAGAAAACTGCCTATTTAAGGTTCACAGCCGTCGCGGCGTGTGAGCGAAATTCTCCTTGCAATATTCCTTAAGGCGGGCTTTGAGCAGCTCATACCTCTCCCGCTTTTCCTCTTTGGCAAAGTGTTTTTCCTTTTCCTGCGGCGGGTTGTCTTCATAACAAAGGGACTTTGCCTTATCCCCGAACTGCTCGTTGGTAAGGTCGAAAACAAAACCGTCCAAGTCATTGTAGCAGTGAACATTGCCGTCCCCAAAAGGAATGCCCCGAACAGTCCCGCCGAAAATGTCCCTTGCAAGAAATGCCGTAACCGAGCATTGCCCCTTTGTCCTGTTGTCCTCCGACCACTCCGAACGCATTCTCGGAGCGCAGGTGTCAGAGTTCCATACGCAAAGCAGAGCGGCGTACAGATCGTCCGGCGTTTCAATTCCCGGAAAATCTTCCTGGGGCTTGATCCTCGCCTTGTCCTTGTCTCCCGAAAAATAATAACTCATAAAATTCACTCCATCTTTTAAGAAACCGTCTCCTGCTTCCTGCTCCGAACGCCCTTTTACTGTTTTTTAAGGTCAACGCACACCACCGTCATCTCCCCCTTTTTGTTGTAAAACTTTGAGGAGATGGTCTTGCAGCTGCTGCCTGTGGCGTTGGATATGTACCAGCCGGAGATAAACGGGTCTTCTATCTGTTCTTTGATGGCGTAAAAATAATTCTTGATGTCGTGATTCACGCCTATGGGGGCAGGGTGAAAGCCCTCTTCAATGTGAGCCGTGGGACTCATGACCGTGCTTGTTATCTGAAATCCCTTGCTGTCGATAAGGAATGCGCATTCTATCTCCGGGTGTTCCTCCACATAGGCGTGAAGTTCCTTGTCGTAATCGCTGCCGTCCATGCAGGCAAGGCGGTTCACAAGCTCGTAGATTATCCGCTTGTAGCTTTCTATTTTCATATTGATAACGGTGGGATTTTTCTTGGTGGATATGTTCAGCTTCTGCGCCGCCTGCTCCACCCGCAGCCTTGCCTCGTTGGTGAACAGATAGTTGAACTGCTCCGGACGCTGAAAATAATACCCCTGAAAATAATCCACTCCCAGTATCATGCAGGTAATTACCTCGTCCACAGTTTCCACACCCTCTGCCACGGTCATTGCGCCTATTCTCTTGGCGGTGCTGATGACCGAGCGGAAAACTTCTCTGTTGTAGTTGTTGTTCTCTATCCCCGCCACAATGGCACGGTCTATCTTGATAATGTCCGGATTTACCATCATAATGCGGTTGAGTGTGTCAAGCCCTGCGCTTACGTTGTCAAGGGCGATAAGGAAGCCCTTTGAGCGGTAAAAATCCACGAACATCATAAGATTGTAAGCGTCTTTCACCCTTGATTCGTTAGGCTCTATCACCACATTCTGGGGGGACAGGTGATTTTCCGAGGCATTTTTAAGTATCTCCCCCGTCCCCGATGTAATGCCATTGAGAACGGATGTCTCGAAATTCAAGAACAGCGCAGGCGCACTGCTTTCCGCCGTAAACGCCCTCATAGCCTTCACCCTGCACACCCTGTCGAGATCCAGCGCAGATCCGTCCTTCACTGCCTGCTGAAACATTTGGGCGGGGGGAACCTGTTCCCCGTGATATATCCCTCTGGCAAGGGCTTCAAGTCCTATGTATTTTTTCGTGTTAAGGGAGTAGATAGGCTGAAACTCCACTATAACGTCTTTTTTATCTATTATTTCCCGAAGTATTTCCGTTGTTACCTTCACAGTAAGTTCTCCAATCAAGATTAGTAAATTGATATAAGGTATTTTCCCGCCTGCGGCGGGGAAAATACCGCCGGAAACCGTCAACTATTTCACCATCGGTGTTTCCGAGAAAATGTCGTTAATGACCGGGTTATCCGGTTCGAGCCGTTTGCATATCCGGTTATATTGCCGATAAAGCTGCTGCGTTCTGTTTTCGATAAAACAGTAATACATCAGATAGGAAAACACCAATACCAGCAGTATCACATTCACCGCCATTATCGCCAACAGCCCCGTCATAAAAAATATCTCCAGCCCCAGAAAAAGCAACAGACAGCACATGACCGTCACGATAAGATGTACTATCCTTTCGTGCTGTATAAATTCTATCTGCACCAGCTGCTCCCTTTTAAGAGCCTCAAAATCCGTATCGTCCTTTTCAATGGCTTTGTCAACAGCCTTCATGTATGCCTTTATGTAATTGCCCATAGCCATCCTCCTTATGCTCCTAAAGGGCGTATATTATTCTATAGAAATTTTTACCGGAATATGAACCGTAAAACTTGCCCTGCAAACTCCTGTACTTTTATTATATCACATTCTTTTGTAAATTTCAATAAAAAAACGCAATTTTTTTCAGAAAATTTATGATTTTTTACATTTTTCACTAATATTTTAAAGCGTTAAAGAGATTTTTATGTAATTTATATGAAAAATAACAGGTGATTTTATATAATGTAAACAAAGATAATTTCCCGAAATATGAAAAAATCTCTTGCATTATCCCGGAAAATATGGTATACTGTTAAAAGCGGTCTGTTTTCCGACCGCCGTTTCCCAAAGCCAAACAAAAAAGAAACCTGTGTGAGTAACGTTCGGGCTTTTACGCAGTGGAAAAAAAGCCTCATACAAAAAGGAGTGACCGCTTAAAATATGTCAAAATTTGTCAATTGGTTAATACTTGCCCTGAAGGGGGCTTGCATAGGCATAGCCGATGCCGTCCCCGGAGTAAGCGGCGGGACTATCGCCTTTATCTTAAAAATATACGACCGTCTTCTGGACGCTATCGACCTTAACCCCAAAAAGCTGATAAAAAATCTGCCCTTTATAATCCCCGTGGGCATAGGCATAGTGGCGGGGATATTCTGCGCATCAAAGGTACTGGGGTATCTGTTTGAGTATCACAACGTCCCCACGCAGATGTTTTTCATGGGGATAATAATCGGCTCTCTGCCCGCAATAATAAAGGAATGCCGCTCGGCGGGAAAGCTCAAAGCCGTTCACATTATCCCCTTTGCCGTTGCTTTGGCAGGAATAGTACTGTTCAACACTCTAAAAGAAGGCAGTGTGTCCGGAGCGGACAGCCCCGTCGCCATAATCCTTATGACCGTTGCGGCCGCCGCCGCCATGATAATGCCCGGACTAAGCGGAGCATTGGTGCTGAAAATTCTCGGCGGCTACGAGGGGGCGATAACTGCGGTAAGCAATCTGGATATAGTTACCCTGCTTTACTATGCAATAGGAGCGGCTGTCGGACTGCTGGCGGCGGCAAAGATAATCTCGATTTTGCTGGCAAAATGCAAGACCGGAACATACTGTGCCATTATAGGACTTATCATCGGCTCATTGCCCGCCGTTTACCCGAAGGAACTTGCCTTGAACGGCGAGGGGATAATTGCCGTTGTCATCTTCATTATAGGGCTTGCCCTGCCCTTGGTAATGGAGATACTTGGGAAAAAACGGCAGGAGGATAAAGGACGGGAAAGTTAATAACTGACAGTTAACAGTCGATTGAATTAAAGCGGTGAGATAATGATACAAATCCCTCATTGAATTATGGGGGATCAGTATCACTGTTTTCTTCCGATAACGATCTCATGGACTACCCCGAACCATTCTCTGACCCAGTAGGAGGGGAGCAGTAAAATGTTTGTATCACTGCTGACAGCCCCCGTTTCAAGTCCATGCTTATCCGCAAGTATCTTCGCCCGCAATTGATGAAATTCGCTTGTTACTATAACGGCTTTCGGCGGCAGTCCCAGTTCTTCCATTATACGGGCGGAGTTGCGTATATTCTGAAAGGTGTTTTCCGAGTCCCCTTCCTCGATTATGCGGTCGGGGGATATGCCCATTTTAACAAGGGCGTTTTTTATGGCGGCAGCTTCCGTAATAGGCTCGTCCGCCCCCTGTCCGCCGCTGGCGATACACAGGGCGTTTTCGTTTTGGGAAAGATAACCGTAAGCTGCCTCTATCCGTTTTTGCAGCATAAGGGAAGGTCCTGCGTCCTTTACTCTGCATCCTAAAACTATCACTGTCCCGCAATCGCCTATGTCCCTGTTCGCCGCCTTTATCATAAACACGGAGATAACGAAAACCGCCAGTATGCACAGGATAAACGCTGTTACTGCCGCAGTGAACGCCGCCCTGCCGAGAGGCGTTTCCCGCATTGCCCGAACCGTCTCCCACACCTTTTCACGGAAAAAAGTCAGCAGCAGACAGCCCCCGAAAAATAAACACCCGGCAAGGTTTCCAAGATTGAACTTGGTGAATATTCCCGGCATCAGGAAAAGCAGAAAACCCGCCCCGAAAATTATCACCTGCAAAATAAAGCGCACCTTCCCCGGTGCGCCCTTAAAGCTTGCCGACATTTCAAGCAACTCAGCCATTCTGCAATGCGGACTTTAACGCCTGCGCCAGCTGATCCGGGCAGGAGGAAGCCTTGCCGTTGCACCTGATGTTTTCCAGACGGCTTATCGCCTCTTCTGCTTTCATGCCCTCAACCAGGCGGCAGATGCCCTGTGTGTTGCCGTTGCAGCCGCCGGTGAAACGGACGCTCTTTATAATGCCGTC
>JAMOZU010000099.1 GCA_023667745.1 Ruminococcus sp. | reverse complement strand
GTCGGGGTGTGGCGCAGATTGGTAGCGCGCTACCTTGGGGTGGTAGAGGCCGTGGGTTCAAGTCCCGTCACTCCGACCAAAAATAAACAAAAGTTTCTGTGGAAATAGGAACTTTTGTTTTTTTTATAGGCGTTTATGTTGATTTTTTTGTAATAAAATGTGATATGCTGTAATTCGATTAAGATCAGATAAGCATGTATGCTTTTGAAAGGGATGTATTTTTATGAAAGCAATAGAACAAACAGTTTTGAATTTAATTGGTGGTCTTGATAAGGTATTTATTATTCCCCCATTCCAAAGAAACTATGAATGGAATTTTGAACAATGTGAAGAATTGTTCAGCGATATAGAAACATCCTATAGAACCGGAAAAAATCATTATTTGGGAAATATTGTGTATTTTGTAGGCAGGAACAACGGCGCTTCGTACAGTGAGCTTATTTTGGTTGACGGTCAGCAGCGTGTGACATCTATTTTGTTACTGTTGTGTGCAATAAGAGATGTTTCCGATAATGAAGACATCAAAAATAGCATTAATCGAAGATACTTAATTAATGATACGGGTGATAACAGATTCAGAGTACGTTTGAAACAGACTGCTTACGATACACAAAGTTTTTTGTCTATCGTAGACAAATTGCCTTGCGACAACACTGATAATAATGTGTTTAAAAATTACAAACGTTTTGTTGAACTTGTAAAAAAATCTGATATTTCACCTAAAGATTTGTATAATGCAATACCTAAATTAGAAATAGTTGATGTTAATTTGCAAATTGACAATGACTTTGGAGCCGTTCAGACCATATTTGAGAAAATCAATTCCACCGGTAAGCAACTGTTGCCGGCTGATTTGATAAGAAATTATCTGCTTTTATCCGACAACGCTGTCGAACAGGAGAAGCTTTATCAAAATTATTGGATAAAAATCGAGCAAACTGTAAAAAGTGAGAATATTTCTCGTTTTTCAAGAGATTATCTGATAATGAATATTTTTGAAGATGTTCCCGAAGCGATGATTTATAAAATGTTTAAAAATCACTTTACAGAATCGGGTGCGACACATGTTGACATTCTTAGCGATATGTATATTTTTTCAAAATATTTTGCATGGCTTAAATATGAAGAGTGTCCGAATAAAAAGATAAACAAGATAGTTAAGCTTTTGAATTTCTTAAAAACAGACGATCTTTATCCGCTTTATCTTTATCTTTTTTCAAAACTGTATGATAACAACGACATCGAATTAAGAAAAATTCTAAACTTATTATCGGATTTTATGCTTCGCTACAGAATCGTTGCGCCGTCCGGAGGAGGCGGAGCGATTCGTTCTGTTGTACACCAGCTGTTGGATAAACTTAATTCCGATGAGATCGAGTTAAGTTACGATGCCGTGTATTTTGAATTATCCAACAGCAGTTCACCGTCTGGACGATACCCAGATGACACTGAATTTAAAAATTCACTTATGTCATCGGTAAACGTAAACTATGCCCGTGCATTGTTGCTAAAAATTGAAGAAAGTGAAACAAGTAATGTGTCGGTTTCCTTGAATGAAGTGACCGTTGAACATCTTATGCCGCAAACATTGTCAGAGTGGTGGATAGATTACCTTGGCGGTTCTGAAACGGCTCAGAATATCCACGAAAAATATTTGAACTGCATAGGAAACTTAACCCCAATGTCAGCATCATACAATTCTAAAAATTCAAACAAATCATGGCATGACAAATTAAAATATTTAAAAGATGTTCAGTTTGTTGTAACATCTGAAATTGCTGTTAATCGGCAATGGAAAGAAGATGATATAAAGAAGCGCAATCGGGATATTGCAAACAGAGCTTGTAAAGCTGTAACATCTCCGTTATCACGTACACGCAAGTATATTACAAAAAATGCTTCGGAAGAATTCAGTGCAGGGTTATATCCAATATCGGATACGACCACACCTATGGCAAGCACTGATATTACCGAGATTATATTTGAAAGCAGGAGCATGAAAGTATCAACGTGGAAAGACTTCTTAATGAAAATTTGCAATATTGCATATGATTTTGATGCATGTTTATTTAAGGTTATAGTCGAGGAAAATAAAATACATAAGGCAACCTCAAAGAAAAACTACCCTGCAAAAGACCCTATTATATCTGCAAATCCGGCTCTCCTTGTAAATGCCAGACGCATTGGTGATACAGAATATTATGTTGAAGGAACAATAAGTTCCACAAGAGCGAGGATCTATGCAAAGCAACTTTTGGACATATATGGAATAACAGATGCCTTTCAAATTTACGTTGAATAATGAACGGTGGTATTTTAGTTTATTTTCGGACAACTTTTTACCCCAATTATCTCAAATGAAAGATTTGGCTTTAAATTACATACAAATAGCGTAATATCGCTATTCTTTCAATATGCTTGAATAAGCGGAAATACGAACTATGCTTTCAAGTCCCGTCACTCCGACCAAAAAGAAACAAAAGTTTCTGTGGAAATAGGAACTTTTGTTTTTTTTTTTTTTTTTACACACGATAATTTCACGAGTTTAATTTTAAGGAATTAATTATTGCAATATTTTGAACAGCTTTGTGAAAATCAGCATGTACAATGAAAAATTGGTTAGGATAACGGTATAATGCTTTTTCAAAGGTACAGACTCCGCCTTTTGTATCGTGAATGTTTGCAACGTGAACGTGAACACAAAGCAAATTACCCATAGTATCTGTAACTATGTGCCGCTTGCGTCCTTTCGTTTTTTTCCCCCGTCATAGCCGCGTTTTTCGTTTGATGACGCAGTTTTTACACTTTGAGAATCTATCAGCGCATATGTTGGCTCTTCCTTTCTACCGCTTGCCAACCGTACTTTTTTTACTAATGCTCGCTGAATCTTATCCCATGTACCGTTAAGGCAGGCTCTTCTGTAAAAGCTGTATACCGTTTTCCATTTTGGAAAGTCTTTGGGTAGGTTTCTCCATTGGCATCCTGTTTTTATAATGTAAAATACCGCATTTACTTGTTCACGCTTTTCTTCTATGCTTCTGTACTTTGTTTCTTTTAGTACCTCTTGTCTTTCACTCATATCACTTGTATATCTCATATTTTTATTATACCATATTCCCTTTGTGAAGACATGTTCTGAAAGCGAAAACAGTACCTTGAGAGAAAAAATACAAACATTGATCGACAACAATATTTTTCTTTCGGGATTTATAAAAACGATGTACGAGGTCGGGCGGTATTTGGGCAGAAAACCGGGATTTGACTTTGATGATATTGCTGATAAGCATGCTGACGGCTACAGCCTCGGTTATATTATGGGCGAAAGGAGCAGGAGCAGATAACGAAAAGAAGATGAGCGGTACGGTTATTGCTCATCTTCTTTTTTCGTAAACAGGGAGTGCAGAGGGAGCGGCTACCCCTTGGAGATCACCTATATTTTTGATAATATGGCTTGTCCGTATTGTCGAAAGTATTAAGGGTTAGATCATAACTAAGAATGCATCGAAGAAAAAACTAATGCCGACTGAATTGAAAAGCAACAATAACCGTATTTGAGAAGATGTTACCCTGCTAAATCGGCAGCTTGCCGAAAAAGAAAAGCTCTTTGCCCGACGGCTTGCCGACCGTGAACACGAACTTGCCGCCGATTACAACACCCGCCTGCGTGAAAAGGACAACATCATTAACTGTAATTTGACACGCAAAACACAAAAAATTGACAAGCAAAACGCAAAAAATCCCCCTCGAAAACGGAGAACGACCATTTTCGAGGGGGGATTTTTAAAACCGTTATTTATGAACTTTAAATTAACGCATGTTTACATTCTCCCACAAATTCAAAGAACGCCGCCGTGTCAATACCGCAGTCAAGATAGCCCTGCAAAATAACGTTGAAATACGCCTCTGACGGCAACTGTACGGGCTTGTCGGCAGCCATAACGTAAACCATTCCCTCAACCGTTTTCCCGACGTAATAAGCCCTTATTTTGCGTTTGCTGTAAAGCCGGGGAAAGCCCTCGTAACGGTCAAGCGCACGTTCGTCAGCCTCGGTTATGCTCCATATCCCCACGGGAACACGGCTACCCTTTTGGGGAATAATATCCGCCACTCCCACGCTGTCGCCTTTGAAAGTCATTGTATAATCGTTAATGAAAGTTGCCCCTATAAAAACTGCATCTGGACATCTGCGGCTCATCTGCTCATGGTTGAGATTACTGCCGTAAGCAAAGTAAATTTTTCTTTCCATTTCAAAAAATCCTTTCCGTTTCAAATGTTGTTCCCCCTGCCTTACGGCAGGGAGAAATTATTTGTTTTTTACGCCGAATATCTCCAAGCAATGTTGCCCTCAAGGTTCGCCAAAAGGTGATGGCGGGCGGTCTTGAACTCGTTCCCGATAAGCCCCATTCTAAGAAGCCAAGTGCGGAAGGTGAAGCATTCGTTGTCCGAAACCGTCACCCTCGGCGAAGCGTATTTTTGCGTTAGGGCTTGGTTATTAACTGCAAGGCAGAATTGTATGTACGCCTTTAATTTCCCTGCGTGGGTGGTGCTGTTGAAAAGCCGAAATTCAACCGTGCCTTTGGTGAAGACCGCATGAAGATTAAGCCCGTGGTAGCGGCTTGGATTGTAATGCGCCTGTCTTGCCCCGTGATAATTTCTGTACCATTCGTCCGCCATTTCATCTTTGGTCTTGGGCTTTTTCTCGTTTATGCGGTTTACAAGCTCGCTTTCCAGTTTCTTGCAGTAAGTCTGCGCCCTGTTGGGATTTATTTCAAGAGCCTTGAAGATCATATCCTGCTTGGAAGCCATAATGTTCACCAAATTCCGCAGGGTCTTGGGCGTGTGCTTTTCCGCCCCTACGTGAATGTGAATGCCGCAGGAACTGTTGGCTTTCGCTCCTGCCTTGCGAAGTCTGCGGAGAATTTCCTGCAAGTCCTCGATGTCCTCGTATTTCAAAATCGGCGTTACGACCTCGCTTGAATATGCGGAATTTCTGCCCTCGGTGTTAATGCTGCTGTCCCGCATAACTTTCCATATCCTGCCTTTGTTATCCTTGGCAGTGTAGGTGTCGTAAGAACTGCATTCGTGCCTGTGAGATGTTCCGAAAAAGTTTGCGATAACCTTTGCGGCAGTCTCTCTTGTAATGCCCGTAAGCTCAATCTCTACGCCGAAATTCTGATTTTTCATTTGACTTTTTCCTCCTCGAAAATACTGTGTGTTTTTGATTACACACACAGTATAACTCTGTTTGGAAGGAAAGTCCATATCCATATCGGACGATCTTTCGGGGGACATTTTGGTGGTATGTGACAGGACATTAAATGGGAAGAAATCCCAAAATATGGGCGATAACATCAACCGTCCAGCCATTGCCGAGCTGCTTGTAACGCTGTGCGTTTGACACTCCCTCGGTGTAATTGTCGGGCAAGGTCTGAAGCCGTTCGCATTCAATTGGAGACAGCTTGCGGATTATGTAACAGCCGTCTTTTATCTTTATGGGATAAGGCTTTCCGTCAATTTCGGTAAAGCCGTTTTCAACCTTGTAAATTGGTTTTTCTACCGTTCCGCAGTATTGATAAAATTCGCAAGTCGTGGTAAGGCAGTTTGATTTCTCTTTCATTGCCCTGCCCCGTCTTGTCTTGCTGTTGGCGTAGGAAAGGTCAACGCACTCACCGGGAGATATATCCACATATCCCCGCTTTGTTCCCTCAACTACGGGCATAACAGGCACGGCGTAAAGCCCCGTCTGACCGCCCTGTCCGCCGCTGCTTGCGGACAGCGTTACGGATTTTCCGTCAGCCGAATAGACCCTGTGCCCCTGCGCATTGCTGCCGATATCGCCTATCCTTATCGGCACTGCCACCATTGTCCGCTGATGTCTTTCAAGGGTGTTTTTTACGACAGCCCCGCCGTAATTTGCCGTTAAGCAATAGGCTTTGCCCTGCCATGGAACGGCGTTATTCAGAATGTCCCTCAGCATTATCCCTTTATCGTCCGGCTGAACAACACCGGGAATATTCGTCCAATAACACCGCTTGCGTTGCTGTGCAGAAACAAGAGCCGAATTTATCATTATGGGCTTAACACCCAATTTTTCGGAAATCTCGTCCTTGATGTTCTGATGAATGCTGTGGTTGTTTTCGTAAAGGAAATACGTTGGCTTTGCTTCTTTTAATGCTCTGACGTATTCCATAAACAACCGAAAACCCTCGCCGTCCGAGGTCGTTTCCCTGCCCCTTTTGGCAATGCTCCAGTAGGTGCAGGGCGAGCCGCCGAGCAGCAGATCATAGCCTCTGAATGCCTTGAAATCACCGTCAAAAACATTGCCGAAATGCTGTATTTCCGGGTAATTTTTTGATGATGTCTGCACTGCAAATTTATCAATTTCAAAGGCAGAATAACACTCTACAGGGATTCCTGCCCGTTCCAAAGCAACACGACCGCAGGAAATCCCGTCAAACAAACTTAGCACTTTCACTCGTCCTCACCTCCCGAAAAACTAATCAAATCGGCGGGAGTGCATTTAAGTGCAACACATATCTTATCAATGTTCTCCACTTTTAAGAAAGTGCAGTTGTCGTGATAAATTCCGCAAATTGTTGAGGGGCGAATGCCCATAATACGTGCCAGTTCAGCCTGGTTCAGACCTCTGCTTTCAAGCAGATTTTTAAGGTTAATCGTAATCATAATATACCTCCGATACTTTTGTTAAAATACAAATTTTCTTGCAATTTTCTAACGTATTCCGTTATTTGTGTTCTAAAAAAAATATCAGAAGCTCTTTATTATAAGCTCTTTAAAGCTCCCTTTGCTCATGTTGTTCTGCCGTTCCACGGGAATGATTTTGAAATTTTTGTACAGTTCCCGCACAAATTCATCATCATTGTAGGAAAGGATAAAATGCCCTTTTAACGCCGTTAAAACGCTGTTTAAACGGTAGTGGTCAGCCTCGGTGAACACCGCCGAATAATGCCTTTCGGTGCTGTGATAGGGCGGGTCGCAGTAAAACAATGCGTCCGGGCGGTCATACTGTTTTATCAGTTCCTCGAAATCTTTATGTTCAATATTGACACGTTTCAGACGTTCGGAAATTTCCTCAAAACGCAAAGGTTCGGGCGGTTTGTTCCCGCAGCCGTAAGTCCTGCCGTCGGCTCCGTAGGAAATTTTCACCATCACAAAAAACATTGCCGCACGCTGAATGTCGGTAAAACCACGGCATTTAAGACGTTCTCTGATGTCATAGAAAACCTCACGGGAATTGACATAGCCGCTTATCTCCCTCTCCAGCTCGCCGCGGTGATATTTCAGACAGCGAAACAGGTTCACAAGGTCGCTGTTCATATCGTTGTATACTTCGATTTTTGCGTGCTTATTTTTTGAGAAAAGCACCGAAGCACCGCCGCCGAACACCTCGATGTAACGCCCGAAATTTTCGGGAAATTCCGCCGTGATCTTCTTGGCGAGCAAGGTTTTCCCGCCGATCCATGGGATAAAACTTTTCATAAAAAACACCTCCGTTAAGTAAACGGCGCACCTTTCGGCACGCCGTTTTTATGTAGATTACATGGTCTTGATAAATGCTCCGGGATAATCCTTCTGAACGGTTTTGAGATACGCCTCGGCATTCTTTCTTTCTTTGAACGCACCCACCTGAACATAGTAAAGACCGTTCTCTTTGATGAACGCCGCAGGGTATGTTTTCTTAACGTCCGCAAGGAAATTCAGTGCATTTTTCTCGGAAGAAAACGCACCCACCTGAACGTAGTAAAGCACGTCATTGACAGGCTTGGCATTCGCAGTTTGCCCGTTCATCAGCTTTGCTACTTTCTCTTTAAACGCCTTGAACCGCCCATTCGCCACTTCCGCACTCTGATACTTTGTCGGTGACCAATACAGCGGGCACTGTTTCCCGGTCACGTCATAATGCCGGATAATATCCTCCGCAGTCAGCCCGAATTTTTCAAGCAGATACGCACACAACTCCGCAAGTGACTGTTCCGTTTTCTCGTTAAATTTTCCCGTACTGTCCGGGTGACAGCATTCGATAGAAATACTGTAACTGTTCGCCTGATTGGTGCAGTAGGAAATTTCATTCAAAGGAATGCACTGAATAATTTCCCCTTCAAGCCCAACCACAAAATGAGATGAAACATATCTCCCGCCTGTTTTCTGGTTCTCGAAATAATTACGGTTTGCAATAGCCGAACTTCCCGGATTGCCTACATAATGCACAGCTACTTTCGTGACCCTTTCCAGCTTTATCTGCGGTCTGCTGTACTGATTGGGCGTTAAAAATTTTTCTTCGATTTTCATTTAATCGTCCTCCTCGTTATCGTTCTTATCCCGTATCTGCTTCAAAGCATCCACCAGCTTTTTCGGCAGAATAACGCCTAAATTTTCGATGTTTTCCAAAAGCGACAGCCCCTCATTGCCTATGTAATACAAAGCCACCGCCGCTCTGAAAATATCCCCCGACTGCATAACGTAAACGTCAATGAAATGCGCCACCCCCACCAGCGCAATTATGCAGACTTTTTTCACTATCCCCCAAA
>JAMOZU010000098.1 GCA_023667745.1 Ruminococcus sp. | reverse complement strand
CTTTCTCATTTTTTCACCTACCGGAGGCAAGAGGCAAGAAAAAATCCCGCTCCCCGAAAACGCCGCTTGCTTGAATTTATCCAATGCATCAATATTAAGGAAACACCGATTAAATCACTTCTCTGTATTTTGCCGCTTTACAACCGGCTCTGCTCGGCAGTCTTTTCCCCGCCTACGGCGGGGAAAAGACCTTAAATCGGTACTTCCTTAATTTACTTGCCGTACCTTACGCTGTTGAACAGTTTCATAAGAACCGCCCTGTCTATCAGGCAATGCCTTTGGGCATACTCTCTTATCTCCTGTTCCCTTGCCGCCAGCCGCTCTTCGGGGGACAGCAATTTTTCCCTTTGAACGATTTCCGAAACAGCCTCCGGAGGAAGACTGTATCTTATCTTTCCGAGGGCATAAAAAGCGGTTTTGTTTTCCGTGAGCGTTGCCTCTTTTTCGACCTGACTTAATATCATTTCATTAAGCTCGTCAAATTCATCTTTTGTAAACTTGCCCGCAGAATACGCCTCATCAAGCCGCTTCGCCATATCGCCGTAAAATTCCGCTATCCTTTCGGTTGTGGGAAGTCCGTTGTTATATCCCTCTCCCAGAATGCCCTGAATATGCGGATCCATAAAATCAATAGCCTGAGAAGGTTCAAAAGGCAGCTCCGTAAAATCAAGAACATCGCCGTCTATGGGAACAGCTCCCAAGGCATAGGATTTATAAATCAATTTCGGCGAAAGCTCCAAGCGATCCATATCAGCCTTGGTAAGCTCTATAGTGGGCTTGTCCGTCATTTTTCCCGCCGCATTTTCTTTCAAAACTTTTTTGACCTCTTCGGAAACTTTCGTGCTTTTGTTTTCCTCAGCTCTTTTTACGGACGTTTTGCCGATTGAAACGGCAAAAGGGTTATCATGCCCGATGATGGTTCTGTAAAGCTCGTTTCTGTTCATACTAATCCCCGTTAGAATTATGGAGAAGAAGCCGTCTCAAAAAATTTCCGTATAAGATTTTTTGAGACGGCTGATTCCCATAATTCAATGAGGGATTTGTATCATACTCGTGATCATAGCCCATTACCTCCGTTAAATTTTTATGTATGCCCCGTTTCGTACCCGCCCCATACTCGCCCCGTCCGGCAGACGGCAACAAACACCTCTGTCCAACAAAGCCCGTCCGCTTCGTATTCGTCCGCCATGAAGCATTCCGGCGGCTTGTCCTCGTTATGCACCCCGAACCCGTCTTCCGACTCATACTAATATACAGCCGTCACCTTCCTGTTTTTGACATTACCTCGGCTCTTAACGCCGTCACACTGTCCGAAAGGTTTTTGAGACGCTTCTTTTCTCCCTCCAAATAAGGCGACATTTCCTCAAAAGGATAGTTCGCCGCATAGCTTACTGCGTCGCAAAATCCCTCTAAGTCGATATCTTCCGGCGAAAAAGCGGTGAACAGGTCAACGAAACAGTAAATGCACCTGCCCTCGCTGATGCTTTTGCACAGCATTTTCGTAAGTTCCATAAGGTCGTCTGCGTTTTTCAGAAAGCCGCGGTTTATAAGTCCCTCGAATGCGTCCCTTGAACCGGACATCTCGGCTGCCCTGAAAAGATACCTGCGGCACATTTCCATATTCTCCGGGTCGTTTTCGTTCGCCGCCGCAGCGACGATAGATGTGAAACCGTCCAAAAAGGACTTATTGTAGGCCGGACTTTTGACCGAGCTGTTTTCAATGTCCGCAAAAGGCTTTTCCGTCAGGAACTCGTACCACCTTTTGTCAACCTTTTCCAGCGGCAGTTTTAACTGTATAAACTCGTTGTCCTCGCCGATATAGGCGGCGGGAGCGTTTTGTATATAAGTCTCTCCGTTGTGGGACAGTCCCCCAAGCACCCACAGCAGTACGGGGTAGAAAATGGGATCGAGAGTATAGCTGCGGAATTTTTCGTATGCCTCCGATGTATCTTTCACAAAATAAGCAAAAAAGCCCGCCGCCCCGTATACGTCGGGATATTTTTCATAAAGAGACCTGACCTTTTCCGTGACCGTCTCTCTTTCACCGTCAAGGATAATGGCGTTGGCGGCGGTGATGATAATGTCATCGTTAAGGCGGGAGAAAAAGTCGCTTTCAATGTTTTCGTCGTTCCGCTCCGCCTCAAGGCGTTTGCCGAGGAAATTCGGCAGCTTGTCCGGAGTTAATAACCATTTGTCGTCCCAGTTAATATGGCGGCTGCGTATCTTGACGGCATTTCGAGCCGCCTCTTCGTATGCCCTGAAAATTTTATCCGACTCTTTGAAGATACAGCTGTTGAGGACAAAAAAACTCTCCGTTGCCAGATACAGTGCGTCCGAGGATTCCGTCGCCTTTTTCACAAGGTCACTTAACTTGTCCGCACAAATGTCGGACATCACATCACAGCGGCTGATCATTGCATAGGGCATATACTTGTTGGAATTATACCTCCAGAACTGATCCGCCGCCTCTCCTTTATAATTGCTCAGCTCCCGCAGAATAGCCCTGCGCTTTTTTCCGAATGAACCCATCGCCTCAATCTGAAGATAGGCGCATTCGTCCTCGTTATAATAATCCGTGCCGATAATTTTTTCACTCATAGCCTTTTCCTTTTTCCTTTTGTATCAGCCTGCCGTGCGGCTTTCCGCCACAAGATGGCTCATATCGTAAAGCCCCGGCTCTTTCTTTGCCAGAAACACCGCCGCATTGACAGCCCCCACTGCAAAGACCTCCTTTGAGGCAGCCTGATGAGTAAGGGTTATCACCTCGTCCCGCCCGGCAAATATCACCTCATGTTCCCCAACGATAGTGCCGCCTCTGACCGAGTGCATTCCTATCTCGTATTTTTCCCGCTTCATTCGGCGGGAGTGACGGTCGTACTCGAAGTGATACTTCTCATCAAGAGCTTCGTTTACGGCGTTCCCCAGCATTATCGCTGTACCGCTGGGAGCGTCGATCTTCTGATTGTGGTGCTTTTCCACTATCTCCACGTCAAACTGTCCCCCAAGGACTTTGGCGGCTGTTTGGGCAAGGCTTGCCAGCAGGTTTATCCCCAAAGACATATTGAAGGAATAGAAAATGGGTACCTGCTCGGCGGCAGCCTTTATCTTAGCCGTTTGACCTTCGGAAAAGCCCGTGGTGGCTATAACTGCAGGGACTCCGGAGGTTATGCAGTAGTCCAGCAGCTTGTCAAGAGCGGAGGGGTGGGAAAAGTCAAGGATAACGTCCGGACGTACCGTCATTTTGGCGGGCTCGTCAACAATGGGGAATTTTCCGTTTTCCGCCGTGTTAAGGTCGATGCCTGCAATAACCTCACAGTCCTCCCGCCCCTCGATTATAGAGGCTATGACCTTTCCCATTTTCCCGTTTGCGCCTGTTATGGCAACATTTATCATTTAGAAGTCCTCCTTTTAGAGCAAAACATTGGGCTTGCTTTCACTGTGCCGCTTTCAGAGGCAAGAGGCAAGAATTTCTCCTGTGAGAAACAGCCTTTGCCCCGGACTTTATGTTTTGCTGTTTCCCGCTTTTACGGCGGGAGAAAAAACTTAAACCGGCAATTTTGCGGGTTTTTATAATAATTTCCCTTTTGTTAAATAACTATTAACTGTTAATTATTAACTATTAGCTAAATAAGCCCCGATTTTACAAGCACGTTACGCAAGTATTCTTTCTTGCTCTCTTCCATTTCATACAGCGGAAGACGACAGGGACCTGCTTCATAGCCCATCATATTGAGAGCCTCTTTCACGGGAATGGGGTTGACGTCGCAGAAAAGAGCATTGGCAAGTTCAAGGCTTTCCGCCGCCAGTTTTGCCGCCCCGGCACAGTCGTTGGCAAGGCACTTTGCGGCTATGTCGTGAGTCAGCTTGGGAGCGACGTTGGAGAGGACGGAGATAACGCCTTTGCCGCCCAGAGCCATAATGGGAACTATCTGATCGTCGTTGCCGCTGTAAACGTCAAGGTCATCTCCGCATTCCGCAATAAGCTTTGCCACAGCGGAAATATTCCCGCTTGCTTCTTTGGCGGCGGCGATATTTTTATGCTTCGCAAGCTCCTTGTATGTATCAACGGAAATGTTCACGCCTGTGCGGGAGGGGACATTGTAAAGGATAATGGGGATATTAACGCTGTCGGCAATAGCTGTGTAATGGGCGATAAGCCCCCGCTGAGAAGTTTTGTTGTAATAGGGGGTCACAAGCAGGAGACCGTCTGCGCCCATTTTTTCCGCTTCCTTGGAAAGTTCGATAGCATAGGCAGTGTCGTTGCTGCCCGTCCCAGCGATAACCGGGACACGCTTTGCCACACGCTCGATGGTGTAGCGAATGCACTCCCTGTGTTCCTCGTCGGTAAGGGTGGAGGATTCGCCGGTCGTGCCGCAGATGATAACGGCGTCCGTGCCGCCCTCCAGCTGCATGTCGATAAGCCTGCCCAGCGCATCGTAGTTTACGCTGCCATCGGCGTTCATGGGTGTGACGATAGCCACTCCTGCGCCTGTGAATATGGTATTTTTCATATTAAAACCGCCTTTCGTTTTTAGAGGTTAGATGTTAGAGGTAAGAGGTTAGAATCCGCCCTGCACAGTAATTTGCAGATTGTGAAAGATGTCCGAGAAAATAACAGGATAAAGCCTTACAGCCTTTTATCAAAGGTCAGCCACTCGCCGTCGGAAACGCCGCCGTGACGTTCATAGAAGGCTTTGGCGTTGTCGTTCCAGAAAATGCACTTCCACTCCAGTTTTACGCAGTCAAGCTCCTTTGCGCACTTTTCCGTTTCCCGAAAAAGTGCGCTCCCAACGCCTTTCTTGCGAAATTTCTCCCGCACGAAAAGGTCTTCCAGATACATCACCCGCCGCCCGGAAAAGGTCGCAAGGCGATAGGTGTTGTAAAGCGCCATACCTGCGGGTTCGCCGTCCGAGAATGCCAGAAACGCCCGAATGCCGTTGGTTTCGGTCATTATCTTTTCAAGGGACTTTTCCGTCAGCGTACATTTATCGCCCATTTTTTCAAATTCCGACAGTTCATGCACCATTGCGCAAAGCAAACTTACGTCATTCACGTCCGCCGCCCTTACGGTAACATTGCCGGTAACGTTCAATCAAAATACCCCCTTGCCGCCAGCAGCTCCGCCATAAGCACTGCGCCTCCTGCTGCGCCCCGCAATGTGTTATGGGAAAGGCAGACGAATTTGTAGTCGAAGATTATATCCTCCCGCAAACGCCCGACAGATACCGCCATGCCGTTCTCCAGTTCCCTGTCAAGACGTGCCTGCGGGCGGTTGTCTTCCTCAAAATAGTGAAGGAACTGCTTGGGAGCGGAGGGCAGCTCCAAAGACTGGGGTTCGCCGGAATAGTTTTTCCATGCGGACAGTATCTGCTCTTTTGTTGGCTTCCTGTCGAACTTTACGAAAATTGCCGCCGTGTGACCGTCGGACACGGGAACTCTCAGGCACTGGGAGGAGATAAGCGGTCCTTTTGCGGGAACTATCCTCTCCCCCTCTATCCTGCCCCATATTTTCAGCGGCTCTGTTTCCGACTTTTCCTCCTCGCCGCCTATGTAGGGGATAACGTTGTCGATTATTTCGGGCATGGTCTCAAAGGTTTTTCCTGCGCCGGATATTGCCTGATAGGTACATACCATTGCATGCTGCACGCCGAAGTCTTTCATAAGAGGGTGAAGTGCGGGGACATAGCTTTGCAGGGAGCAATTGGATTTTACTGCGATAAATCCACGCCTTGTGCCGAGACGTTCTCTCTGGAAGGGAATTATCTCGATATGGTTGGGGTTTATCTCCGGCACTACCATGGGAACGTCGGGTGTGGCTCTGTGGGCGGAATTGTTGGAGACAACGGGACATTCGGCTTTTGCGTAACGCTCCTCCAGTGCCTTGATGTCCTCCTTTTTCATATCCACAGCGCAAAATACAAAGTCCACCTCGGAGGCTATCTTTTCAACGTCCGCAGTCGCATCCCGGACTGTCATATTCCTGTACTTTTCGGGAATATCCTTTTTCATAGCCCATTTGCTGCCCACAGCGTCTTCATGCCGTTTCCCTGCGCTTCTGGGGGACGCCGCCAGCACTTTCACATTGAACCAGGGGTGATTTTCCAGCAGCAGGCAGAACCGCTGCCCCACCATGCCCGTAGCCCCGATAATTCCCACGTTGAACTGTTTCATTATTTTTTGCTCCTTTATAATTTAATGGGGAAATCCCGATTTAAGGCTTTTGCAGTATATGCAAATTTTAAAAAAGCGTTCTTATCGGCATTTCCGAATAAGGTCTTTTTACCGCCATCGGCGGAGAAAAGACCGCCTGATATTAAGGTTTACAACTAAAAAAGCAATTTGATCAGTGTTTCCTTAACAATAAAAAAATCGGCTGATCAACCGACTCAAGACAATGTATAACGGATATATTGCAGTTTGCAAAACGGTCTCGCCGTTCTGATAGCACTCCACCATACATTGATGATGACAATTGCATACCTGTTCGGCATACAATCAGAAAACCGCCCGCCCAAAGCGGCTCTCTTCGGCAGTATCGCCTTTCCCCGAACGCAATCGGCATGGGCTGCCTGCGAGCGGGTAATCATCTTTACTGCGCCTCTATCGGATTATCTATTTTCTATTATATACAAAAGTTTCGCTGTTGTCAATAGTTTTTTGAAAATAATTTATTTCGGAGTTATAAAACTTTTTTCGGGGGAAGTCGTCTGTGATTGCGCCAGATAAAATTGCATTGTGCATACTGTACAAATACGGTTAATATTTTTGTGCAGTACGCAGAATTTTATTGCAAGCAAGATTATTTTGCATGAAGCTATTGACAAGCGGAAAAATTTGTGATATAATTAATATAGATAATAACCGATAAATAACAGCCGGTAAAACGTTGATCAACAGCCGATTTTAAAGGGCGGTTTATCGATGATAAAATTTTGCCGAGTGATATGGAAAAAACGGGAAGGGAGAGAAATATGAAGAGTTTTGTCAAGTTCAAAAAGGCGTTTGCGGTGATGATGACTGCGGCAGTGATGATATTGGGCGGCTGCGGCAACGGCGGGTCACAGGCGGGTACGGTGCCGTCGGCTGAAGTAAGCGGGGCGGTGACGGACAGCCGGGCAAGCGGGGAAGTGACGGAAAATCAGACGAGCGGGGAAGCGGCGGGAAGTCAGACGAGCGGGGAAGTGACGGGAAGTCAAGCGAGCGGGGAAATGGCGGAAGGGCAGACAAGTGCGGCTGTTACGGCGGTTACAACCGCATTGCCCGAAAGTGCAACAACGGCGGCGGTAACCACGGTTACAACGACAACACCCGAAACGACTGCAGCAACAACAACGGTAACCACTGTTACAGCAACATTGCCCGAAACGACAACATCTCCGTCGGCAACAACAACGGTGTCAACGGCAAAAGCGGGCGTTGAGAAAGGCGGCAGCTATACGTCCCCGGAAGATGTGGCGGAGTATATCCACACCTTCGGCACTCTTCCGGGGAATTTCATCACAAAGTCGGAAGCCCGTGAGCTGGGCTGGGACAGCAAAGCAGGGAATTTATGAGACGTTGCGCCGGGCAAAAGCATTGGCGGCGACTATTTCGGCAACTATGAGGGTCTGCTGCCGGAGGGGAAGGAATATACCGAGTGCGATGTGAACTACAGCGGCAGGTATCGGGGAAGCGAGAGGATAATTTTTTCCGATGACGGATATATTTACTACACCGGCGACCATTACGGGAGCTTTACGGAGCTGTACGGCGGAAATAATCAAACGGAAAGCAGAAGAGTGCTTCGGGACGAAAACGAGGAACGAAGATTCGGGAAAATGGGAGTAGATGGGCTGAAAATAATCTGCGGGGAATACGGCGAGACCGAGAGCGATGGGGATTTTTCCGAAGGCTTACGGCAATGGCGGGAAAAGAACGATATTTATCAATATTACCGTTATGCAGAGATAGGAGATACGGTAATAATCACCGCAACCTCCGGTTGGTTTGCGGGGAATGCCCAAACGGCGCATGTGCTTATTTGGCATGACGGTGCGGTAACGGAGATAGATGCGGAGGACATTGAAAATATCGAACCGATATATTTTGCGGACGGTGAAAAGCTTTACTGCTGCGACAACAGCTTAAGCTCCGGATTTAAGCGGTTTATTTATGCCGAATACGACCTGACGACGGGAGAGAAGGTCAAAAGGTGCGGGGAGGAAAAATCCTTGGGAGACACGAGCGACAGATATGAGACCACCGACCCGGATATTGACAGCCTTGAAAAGCTGCGGGAGCATATTTGCGAGGTGTCCGGGGAGTGGTATTGTTTGGAGCTTAGGGAGTTCACAGAGGAGGCAGGAAATGTGTGAACCGAAGTTCATACGGAGGCAAGAGGCAAGAAGCAAGAGATACAGCGTTTACTTTTATATTTTGCCATAGAAGCCAAAGGATATAACAGCGGCAGTAAGGGCAAGGAATAAAGTTACTAAGAAGGTTTTTAAAAAATATGACAAAAAATATTGTAATTGATTTTAAAGAGCTTGACGGCAAAGAAAAATTTTACGA
>JAMOZU010000097.1 GCA_023667745.1 Ruminococcus sp. | reverse complement strand
CGGTGAACGCACCTATAGAGGGCTTGTAGCTGTTGTGGTAGGAATCGGGGGCAGAATATTGTGTGATAACGTCGCCTGTCAGCGTTACCGAGTAGCCGCCGTCGTCCGTTTTCGGGTGCTGCCATGTGAAGCTGTAGGCTTTGAGTCCCTGATTCCGGGAAACACTGTAGCGGAAATCGCTATAGCTGTCTGGGATATCCAGCCTTGTTTTAACATCTGTGATAGCGGCGGTCATATCCTTGTCGTCAACCGACGTTACGGAAACACCGGACGTGCCTGCGGAGGAGCTTGACGTATTTGCCGCCGGCTGCGGACTTGTTACCGCATAAACGCTTGCCGCCGACATGGTGCTTATGCTTATGGCTGCTGCGCAAAGCTGTGCTATTGCCGAAACTGTTCTTTTCTTTTTCATTATTATTCATATCCTTTCCCGTTAAGAAAATGCCGGTCAAATTGCTTTTTTTGAATTTTACCGCTTTACAAACGGCTGTGCCGGAACGGCAATTCCTTAATTTTAAATATTCAAAAGGCGGAGACCTTTATTTTTTCAAAAGGTCTCCCGATACCTCTTTCAAAAAGCCTCTGTTAATTAAACAATCCTGCGGCGGTTTTTTTCTCATTTTTTCCCGAAAAAAAATAACTTTGTAGGATTATACAAATATAGCTGTCAAATTTTATTGAATATGCACAACATTGGGAAACTTCTTTATTTTCCGCCAACGTCTGCTCCCTTTACCAATTTTTTCCTTATCTGCCTTTTGGCTATAACAAAGCATATGATATGCACTGCCAGCGTTATTATCCATGAGATGGGGTAGGACAGATATACCACGTCAACGGTGTGATACTCCGGCATTTGAAAAACCGTCGCTATCCATAAAAGCCGCAGTCCGCACACTCCCAGCAATGACACTATCATAGGCATTATCGAGCGGCCTATCCCACGGAGTGCGCCCACCATAACGTCCATCATGCCGCAAAGGGCGTAGGTACGGCATATTACACCAAGTCGTATCAGTCCCGTTTGGATAACATCGGGGCTGTCTGTGTATATCCCCAAAAGAGTTTCCCCGAATATCACCGCCAAATTTCCCAGAATAAGCCCCGTTGCCAGAACGCAGCCCTCGGAGATAAGGACGATCCTGTTTATCCGCTTGTAATTTCCGCCGCCGTAATTTCGGCTGACAAAAGAGGTAGCCGCTTGGTGGAAGGAGTTCATGGCTATGTAAACAAAGCCCTCGATATTTGCCGCCGCCGAACTGCCCGCCACGGTTATCTTCCCGAAGCCGTTGACGGAGGACTGAATTACCACATTTGAAGCGGAAAAAACTATCCCCTGAAAGCCCGCAGGCAGACCGATGCTTAGTATCACGCCGAGGGTTTTCGGGTGAATTTTAAGGGCTTTTATATCCAGATGAAACCCGCCCTTTTCCTTTACAAGACACCGCACCACCAACACCGCCGATATGATTTGCGATATTACCGTTGCAAGTGCTACTCCTTCCACGTCCATTTTAAGAACAATCACAAACAGGAGATTGAGCAGGACATTTATAACCCCCGCAGACATCAGATAATACAGCGGACGGCGGGTGTCTCCCATAGCCCGCAGGAGAGCCGCCCCGAAGTTATACGCCATGGAAGCGGGCATTCCCATAAAATATATCCGCAGATACGCCGCCGCAAGATCTATCACCTCCGGCGGAGACTGCATTATTTCCAGCATCTTCCTTGCCCCGAAAAGTCCCATGACCGTCAGCAGTACGCCGCTTATCAGGCTTAAAGTCATGGCGGTGTGGACAGTGTGCTGCAGCTCCCGCTCCCGGTTTGCACCGAAAAATCTTGCCGCCGCCACATTCGCTCCCACCGAAAGCCCCACAAACAGGTTGGTGAACAGGTTTATAAGCGGCGACGTCGAGCCTACCGCCGCAAGGGAATTATCCCCTGCAAACCGCCCCACCACCACAATGTCAGCGGCGTTGAACAGCAGCTGCAAAATGCCCGAAAGCATCAGCGGCAGCGCAAAAAGCAGCAGCTTGCCGAGCACGGGACCCGAACACATATCAATTTCATAACGGCTGTTTTTTTCCAAAGAAAATCGCTCCTTATCAGAGGCAGGAAAATTCATGCGTTCCGCCTTGTTTAAACCTTTGCAATTAATTGCGAAAATGCCGCCGGTCGCAATTTTTTTACGGGATAATGCAAATTTCTCGTTGAATTATGGGGATTATAACGGCATTTCGTTTATTCATCCGGCTTGTTTAAAAATCTTCGTTTTTCTCCCGCCCGAGGCGGAGTAAAAAAACTGAATTGCCTTCACAGACTGTTTTTCGGAAGCAGGAAATACAACATTTGCCCTTGGTGTTGATTTTGTGTTTTGCTATGATCCTCAATCAAACCATAGACAATATCCGATCTCTTGTTCCGTACCCTTTTTACACCAACAATATTTCGATTTCTTTCTCAAAGTATATGTTTACTCTTAGGTGTCCGGTTTTTTCGCTGTATATTTTGGAAGATATTTTTCCCGGCAGCTGTACCGCATACAACCTTCAGTCTGTCACTTATTTTTTTATTTTACTTCATTTTTATTATCCTTTATTAGTTTATCACTTTTTGGAGAGTTTGTCAATAGTTTGGGAAAACTGCAGCAAAACATAAATTTAACGCCAATGGTAAAAGCCGTATTTCTTGTTTCTTAAAAAATGTTTTTAATTATTTCATCTTTTGTTTACAGCGGATTTCCCCCGCAAAAATCCCCGGCAATCATACGACCGCCGGGGACTTGATTTTCCTGTTCTATTCGCCTTCTTCAAATTTCGGCTCGGGTTCGCCTTCCATAAGTACAGACCCGCTCGATAAAGCGTCTTCGCTGCCGTCGTCACGGCGTATCATAAGCCTGCCCATATTGTCGATACCGGTACAGAGAACGTTTTCCCGCCTGTCTTCCTGAATAACGGTTATCCGTTTGCCCGTAAGCAGCGAACGCCTGCGGTACTCGTCGAGAAATTCCTCATCGGTTATATGCGCCAGATGATATTCCAGGCTGTTGAGTATCTCCGCCGCCAGTTTGCTGCGGCTGACGGACTTGTCCGTCTGCGCTCTTATGCTCGTGGCGACCGATTCAAGCTCCTTAGGGAACACAGTGTTGCTCACGTTGATCCCCACTCCTATGACCGCATAGTCAAGACCGCCCTGCTCTATGCCCACAGCCGCTTCCGTAAGTATCCCGCAGAGTTTCTTTCCCCCCGCATAAATGTCGTTGACCCATTTTATATGGCACTCCAGACCGCTTACCGCTTCTATTGCCCTTGCCACGGAAACGGCGGCGCATGCTGTTATCATCAGCCCGTATTCCAGCGACAGCTTTGGACGGACTATCACGCTCAAATACAGCCCCTGATTTACGGGCGAATGGAAACGCTTGCCCTGCCTGCCCTTGCCCGCTGTCTGCTGCTCGGCAATGACCGTGTGTCCGTGGACTGCTCCCAGCTGCGCCAGACTTTTGGCAAAGCTGTTGGTGGAGTCCACAGTCTTGAAAATGTCCATCTTGCGCCCTAAACTCTCTGTGTGAAGATAGGAGATTATGGACGGCTCGTTTAAAATATCGTTCTCACTGGTGAGGCAGTAGCCCCTGTTGGTTACAGCGGTGATAGTATATCCCTCTTCCCGCAGCTGCTTTACAGCCTTCCAGATGGCGCTCCTTGTCATGCCAAGGGACGCAGCGATCTTATTTCCGGAAACACTCTTACCGCGGTTATCCTCAAGTATTCCGAGAACCTTGTCCTTTAACGGCATTTAACCACCTGTTCCTTTCGTCATAAAAAAGCTCGTACCCACCGGGGGACTTCTCAAGACAACTTCCGCCGGCTTCACCCTGAAGCCGCAGAGAATATCCGCCGATGATTATCCTTTGTCTGACTTAAAAATACTTGTCCTTATTAAAATGTTACCACAACAAAAAAAAAAAGTCAAGCAAAATTGACTATATTTTTTAAACATTATAGTTAAAATAATGTTAATTTTGGCGTAATTGTCGCTTAAATTTTTTTAAAGAGTGATTAATTTAAGCGAATTTTGACAGAAATAAAAACAAATTGTACAATTTAAATTAAAGCCATCATTTGTTTAACGGTTTAAAACGTTAAGTGAAGTAAAAGCAAACGCCTTGAAATGTCAATATTCTGCGATTTATAAGGGGTAGGGAAATTTCCCGGGAAGGTTTCTTTGAAAAAATATGAAGATGAAGATGGGGTTCGGTAAAAAATATCAAAAAAGATTAAAATCAGATTAAAAATACAATAATTCCCTTGACATTATTTCTTCTTTATGGTAAAATATATTAATGATATTTTTTATCGGAAAGGAAGGTATTATGAAATTTAAAGGACTAAGCGAAGAAGAGGTCAGGAAAAGCCGTGAAGAACACGGCTCGAATACCCTGACGCAAATCCCCCCCGACCCTCTGTGGAAAAAGATACTGGAGGGCTTCGGCGACCCTATGATAATTATCCTGCTGGTGGCTCTGGTGGTTCAGGTCATTCTCTGCTTTATGGGGCAGGCGGAATGGTACGAGCCTGTAGGCATTCTTATTGCCATTATGATAGCCAACGGCGTTGCGGCCGTCAGCGAGAATAAGCAGGAGGGCAAGGCAAGCGCACTCAAAGCCGAGGAAGAGGCTAAGGAGACCGCCAAGGTGATAAGAGACGGCGCACTTGCGGAAATACACGTCAGCGAGGTGGTTGTGGGCGACATCGTTTACTTGCAGGCGGGGGACAAGCTCCCTGCGGACGGCGAGGTCGTTGACGGCGACATCAAGGTAGACCAAGCGGCTCTCAACGGCGAGACGGAAGAGGCAGCTAAAATCCCCGCCAACGGTGCAAGCTACGACATCAAGGACCTTTTAAACAAACACTACGCCTACAGAGGCACTGTTGTCTGCGGCGGCGAGGGCTATATGGAAGTGAAGGTGGTAGGCGACAAGACCCTGTTCGGCGAGCTTGCACTGGAAGTTCAGGAGGAAACGAGAGAAACTCCCTTGCAGGTAAAGCTGGGGAAGCTTGCAAAGCAGATCTCCACATTCGGCTATGTGGGGGCTATATGTATAGTTGTGGGCGTACTGGCAAGGCATTTTATCACGGGAAATATCCCCGACAATGCCTATGACTGGATACATCTTATAATCAATGCAATTACCGTGGCTGTTACAATTATAGTATGCGCAGTACCGGAGGGTCTGCCCATGCTTACGTCCATTCTGCTGTCTTTCCAGAGCCTTAGAATGGCAAAAGACAACGTTCTTGTGCGGAAGATTAACGGCTTGGAGACTGCGGGAAGTTTAAGCATTCTCTTTTCGGACAAAACCGGAACTATCACCGAGGGCAAGCTCTCTGTGGTGGAAATGGCGACAGGCTCGGCAAAGACCTGTACCAAGCTGTCGGAATTTCCCGAAAGTATGGCTTTGGATATTGTCAGCGGCATAGGCGTGAACAACAGTGCATCCGCCTCCTCCGACGGCAGCGTTATCGGCGGCAACAGCACCGACCGCGCGCTGATGGCATATCTTATCGCAGAAAATATGTCCGGCAAAATTTCCAAGGAGGGCGTTAAACAGTTCAACTCCTTTGACTCCAACAAGAAAAGTTCTTCGGTCATTATCGAGAACAACGGGGTTACGGCGGCTTACGTAAAGGGCGCACCCGAAAAGATAATCGAGCGGTGTACTTCCTATACGGACGAAAAGGGAGAGGTTCAGAAATTCAAAAGCAAGAAAGCTATCAACGATTATATAGACGCACAGGCGAGCCGCTCCATGCGTTTGCTGGCTGTGGCAAAGGGCAAGGCGGACGACGATGACCTTACGCTCCTTTGCGTGTTAAGCATTCGTGATAACGTCCGCAAAGAGGCTGTCACGGCTATCAGCGAGGTGCAAAATGCGGGCATACAGGTGGTCATGGTTACGGGAGACCGCAAGGA
Source organism: Ruminococcus sp. (assembly GCA_023667745.1). Taxonomy (GTDB): domain Bacteria; phylum Bacillota; class Clostridia; order Oscillospirales; family Ruminococcaceae; genus Huintestinicola. The sequence continues at coordinate 2,600 of JAMOZU010000097.1, read as the reverse complement.
AACCGCTGTTGCAATCGCAAAGGAAGCCGGTCTGCTGACAAGCGACACGGATGTTGCCCTTACAAGCGGCGAGATGGGAGCTATGAAAGACGAGGAGCTAAAGGAAGTTCTGCCCAGACTCCGTGTTGTATCAAGGGCATTGCCTACGGACAAGAGCCGCCTTGTACGGCTGGCGCAGGAGCTTAACCTTGTTGTGGGTATGACGGGAGACGGCGTAAACGATTCTCCTGCACTGAAAAAAGCGGACGTGGGCTTTGCCATGGGCAGCGGCACGGAGGTGGCAAAAGAGGCGGGAGACATTACCATACTGGACGACAATTTCTCCTCTATCGAAAAGGCTATCCTTTACGGCAGAACAATGTTCAAGAGCATACGCAAGTTCCTTATCTTCCAACTTACTGTAAACGTGGCGGCGGTAATGACCTGCTTTATAGGTCCTCTGCTGGGCGTTGACGAGGTTCTGACGGTAATTCAGCTGCTGCTGGTAAACCTTGCCATGGATACCCTTGCGGCTATCGCCTTCGGCAGCGAGCCTGCATTGCAGGAATATATGAAGGACAAGCCTATTCCCCGCAGCGAAAGCATAGTGACAAAGCAGATGATGACCCAGATAATCATAAGCGCACTGTATATCACGGCGGTCTGTCTGGGCATTCTCTTTATCCCGGCTTTGCAGAATATGCTGGGTGCGGAATATCTGGTAGGGGACGAGCTTGAAACATACCTTAAATCCGCAGTGTTCGCCACATTTATGATGGCTATCACCTTTAACGGCTTCAACGCCCGTACCTCTCATATGAATCCTTTCGAGGGACTGGGCAGAAACAGGAATTTCCTTATTGTAATGGGGTCTATACTGGTTCTCCAGTTTGTATTCGTAATGCTTGGCGGCGATGTCCTGAGCGTTACACCTCTGTCCGCTTCTTCCTGGATATTCTGCCTTATAGCGGCGTTCCTGGTGATCCCCATTGATATGGTGAGAAAGCTGATAACACCGAAAAGCTGATCCGGGCATTCAGATTCGGGGGGACTTGTCCCGCAAGGCAAAGCTCCCCGAAATTTAATAACTATTAACTAATTAAGAAATGGGGTTTGTTTACAATGAGCGTAAATCTTCAAAAAGGACAAAAGGTAGATTTGACAAAGGGCAATGCGGGGCTCAGCAGGGTAATGGTAGGTCTCGGCTGGGACGAGGCACAGCCTGCGGGCGGGACTTCCAAAGGGCTTTTCGGCGGACTTTTCGGCGGTCAGCCCAAAACCGAGGACATTGACTGCGACGCTATGGCGTTTCTGTTGGGGGCTGACGGCAAAATAGCCGCCAAAAGCGACGTGGTATTCTTTAACAATCTAAAGCACCCAACCGGCTGCGTTGTTCACCAAGGGGACAATCTGACGGGCGCAGGAGACGGCGACGACGAGCAAATACTTGTCGACCTTGCCCGCCTGCCCGCTCAGTATGACCGTGTTGTAATGCTGGTGAGCATTTACAAAGCCACCGACCGCCATCAGCATTTCGGCATGATACAGAATGCCTTTATCCGCTTGGTAGACGCTTCCAACGGCAAGGAACTTTGCAAGTACAACCTTTCGGAAAATTACAGCGGCATGACCGCCATGGTTTTCGGGGAAATTTACAGGCACAACGGCGAATGGAAGTTCAACGCCATAGGTCAGCCCCTGCAGATATGGGGCGTGGCGCAGCTGGCGGAAAGATACGGACTGGCTTTGAGCAACTGGAGATAAACGCTGCAAGAAGCAAGAAGTTAAGAGGCAAGAAGCAAGAAAAAATCTTGCCTCTTGCCTCTCATGTCTTGTCTTTCAAGCTGTGGATTTTGTCTGTTTGTTCTTGCCTCTTGTTCTAAAGATACGGTTTTAAACTTTCGATATAGCTTTGTTCCCGCCGCAGATAGTCCTTGGCGGAGCTTACCGCTTCGGGAAAATCCGAATTTGTTTTGTTGAGCTTTTCCGTAAGCTCTATAATACCTGTGTTTGTCCCTTTGATGAGCATTTTTGCGATATTCTCGCTGCTGCTGTCCCGCTTAAGGTTCACAGCCGCTGTGGCTTTTACCATAAACTTTGCGGAGGCAGTAGGTTCTTCGGGTGTCATTCCCCGTGACCTCATCTGCGCTGCTGTAAGTTCTGTCTGGGTCTTATAGCCCTTATACTGCTTTAGCAGAATTTCTTTCATGCCGCTGTCCCTTACCGAGGGTATTACCTGTTTCAAGGCTGTCATGCCCATGGCGGCGTTTTTGTATAAACTGTTCTGGAGATAATGGTAATCCATTTTTTCGCTCCCATGTCTGTTTTGCCGGGTCGTTCGCCCGACAGTAGTATTATGAACACGTCGGGGAAAAATATTAATGGAAACTTTGCTACGAAATTCATAAAATTGGATTAAATAATATAAAAGGGGAATGCCGATAAAATTGTTTTTTTTTAAATAATCCGCAGTTTTGCAAATCCCTATGTTGAGCGGATTTTTTCCCGCCGTAGACGGAGAAAATACCTTATACTAATCTGCAGCCCGAATCTGTACAACATTTTTTATCGTCCGTTTTCCTCAAAAATTCCCGCTCCTCCTTTAATAATGCGGGACATAA
>JAMOZU010000096.1 GCA_023667745.1 Ruminococcus sp. | reverse complement strand
TGTTGTCTTTCCCCGCCTACGGCGGGGAAAGACAACGAAAAAAATCTGATTTCCGTGATTTTAAATGAACTATTCCGAAAATCCATATACTTTTAGTATATTTAATATTAAAATATACCATACGTTCAATAAAAAATCCTCATCATTGTAAATTTTTTCAAAAATCTTAAAATATCGGTTGACAAGCAGACCCAAAATATATTACAATAGAAATATATGAGTTTTGAATTTAACGAGAGAAAAAATCACGCAACTTTTTTTACCTCCCCGAAAGGACTGATGGCAAAATGGCATTGACAGGGATAAATATTATCTCCACAGGAAGTTACCTGCCGAGAGTGGCAGTTACCAACGAGGATATGTCCCGCATTGTGGACACCAACGACGAATGGATAAAGACACGCACGGGCATAAGCGTCCGCAGAATGAGCGGCGGCGAGCCTACATGGTATATGGGTGCGCAGGCTTCAAAGCAGGCTCTGGAGCGGGCAGGGATAGACCCTGCGGATATAGGGCTTATAATAGTTTCCACCATTACAGGGGATTTCTGCACGCCGTCGGTCTCCTGCCTTATTCAGCGGGAAACGGGAGCGGTAAACGCCGCCTGTTTCGACCTGGGAGCGGCTTGCTCCGGCTTTGTGTATGCCCTTGACACGGCAAGGCGTTATCTTGCGACGGACGACAAGCTGAAATATGTCCTTGTGTGCGCTGCGGAAAGCCTTTCACATATCACAAATTTCGAGGATCGCTCTTCCTGCGTTCTCTTCGGGGACGGAGCGGCGGCTGTACTGGTGGAGCGGGCGGACAAGCTTTTTTCCGCCTGGACGGGAGCTGACGGCGGAGGAGCTAAGTACCTTTACGCCAAAAACAGGCGGCAGACTCACCCATTTATGCCCGATACCCCCACTGTTATAGATGACGGGACTGACCCCGCCGTTACCCACGACCTGCTTGTGCAGAACGGCAAGGAAGTTTACAAATTCGCCACAAAGGCTCTTCCCCAAGCGGCGGCAAATGCCGCAGAGGCGGGGGGGATAGACATTGCCGATATAGATATGTTCGTACCTCATCAGGCGAATATCCGCATTATCGAAACGGCGGCGAAAAATCTGGGCGTTCCCATGGATAAATTCTATGTTAATATAGACAAGCACGGCAACACTTCCAGTGCGTCTATCCCCATTGCCTTTGACGAAGCTGTGACAACGGGAGCGGCAAAGCGGGGGCAGAAAATCTGCTTTGTGGGCTTCGGAGCGGGACTTACTTTGGGTTCGGTCATATTTGAATATTGAGATTGTAAGACTGTCGGTTCAGGTTTTTTCTCCGCCGCAGGCTGAGAAAAAACCGCCTTCAGAAAAATCAGCATATGTTAAAAACTTTATGTCAACGGTCTTTTTCCAAAAAATTAAAAAAAGGAGAACAACACTATGAACAAAATATGCGAGCTTCTGAACATCAAGCACCCGGTGTTGCAGGGGGGAATGGCGTGGATATCCGAAAGCACCCTTGCATCGGCGGTGCCAAACGCGGGGGGAGCGGGGATAATCGCAGGAGGGTCTGCTCCCATAGATTATCTTCGGGAGGAGATAAGAAAATGCAAGGAGCTGACGGACAAGCCTTTCGGCGTGAATGTTATGCTCATGTCCCCCAATGCTTCCGACCTTGCACAGCTGGTGATAGATGAGAAAGTGGAGTTTGTTACCACGGGGGCGGGGAATCCCGGTCCGTTTATGGCGGCGTGGAAAGAGGCGGGGATAAAGGTCATCCCGGTAGTCCCCTCGGTGGCACTTGCAAAAAGACTTGAAAAGGCGGGTGCGGACGCTGTTATAGCCGAAGGCACGGAAAGCGGCGGACATATAGGGCAGAACACCACCATGTGCCTTGTGCCGCAGGTTGTGGACGCTGTAAACGTCCCCGTAATTGCCGCAGGGGGAATAGCCGACGGCAGGGGCATAGCCGCTTCCTTTATGCTTGGGGCTGTGGGCGTTCAGATAGGGACAAGATTCTTAGCTTCCGAGGAATGCCAAATACATGAAAACTACAAAAACGCCGTTATCAAGGCAAAGGACACCGACAATGCCATTACAGGCTTTTATTCGGGAAGTCCCTGCCGCTGCATAAAGAGCCGCTACACACGCAAACTTCAGGAGATGGAGAAAAACGCCGCTCCCCCGGAGGATTTCGAGGCTCTGACGGTAGGGTCGCTTCGCAAGGCAGTTGTTGACGGCAACACCGAGAAAGGGTCGATGCTCTGCGGACTTATAGCGGGCATGGTCAACGAGATAAAGCCGGTAAGCGTTATAATGGAAGAGCTTTGCTCCAAGGCAGGGGAGCTGCTGGGAGCGGAGTTTTAAGGAAATTCTAACCTCTTACCTCTAACCTCTCTTTCGTGCGGGCAGCCCAAACAGGATAACTAAAGCAATTCACAGCAAATTAAATATAAACAACGGAGGAACTCTAAATGAAAACAGCACTTATAACAGGCTCTGCCAGAGGCATAGGAGCGGCAATAGCCCTCCGCCTGGCGGCAGACGGCTTCAACATCGCATTCAACGACCTTAATATGTCCGCATTCGAGGATAACGATATTGTTGACAGGGTAAATGAAAAGGGCGTTGAGGCTGAAATTTTCACGGCGGACGTTTCAAAGCACGATCAGTGCGAAAAGCTGGTAAAGGACGTAAAAGAGCGGTTCGGGACGATAGACGTTCTTGTAAACAACGCCGGTATCACAAGAGATGTCCCCACTTCCATGATGACGGAAGAACAGTATGATATGGTCATTGCCGTTAATCAGAAGAGCGTGTTCAATATGATGAAGCTGGCGGGAAAGGTGATGATCCGCCAGAAAAGCGGGCATATCATCAATCTTGCCTCTGTATCCGGGCTTTACGGCAACCCTGCCCAGATAAACTACAGTGCATCAAAAGCAGCGATAATCGGCATGACAAAGACTGTCGCAAAAGAGCTTGGCGGCAGAGGGATAACCGTCAACGCCGTTGCTCCCGGATTTATCCACACCCCCATGACAGACAAGCTAACCGAGGAACAGAGGGCTTCCATGCTCTCCCGCATAGCCATGAAGCGTTACGGCGAGCCGGAGGAGATAGCAAGCGTTGTGTCCTTCCTTGCGGGAGAGGATTCTTCCTATGTCACGGGACAAGTCATCGAAATTTCCGGCGGGCTTAGTATGTAGCTTTGCGTGTGCAGTTTTTTCAACCGCCGAAGGCATGGGCATCTATGCCCCGAAAAAAGCGTTATATAAATTTGGTTAAGTGTGTTTGAAGTTATGGGCGAACGGTGAAGCAAGCCGATTCTAACTTCTAACCTCTAACCTCTAAGAGGTGCAACATATGAGAAGAGCAGTAATTACGGGAATGGGGGTCGTGTCTCCCATAGGAAATACCGTTGACGAGTTTTACAGTTCGATAAAAGCGGGGCGGAGAGGGTTTTCCTTTCTGCGGGAACTGCCCGGAATAGGGGACGAGTTCAGCCCCGAATTTGAGGTAAAACTGGCGGGAGCGGTGACCGATTTCGACCCGGAAAAGCGGATAGCCAAAAAGGAAGCCGCAAGAATGGACAGGTTTACCCAGTTCGCCCTGACGGCGGCGTTGGACGCATTGGAGGACTCCGGGCTTGATATGAGCTCGGTCGACCCTTTCAAAGCGGGAGTTATAGCGGGGGTGGGCATAGGGGGGCTTACCCTTTCCACAAAGGAACATAAAAAGTATATGGAAAAAGGTCCGGGGAAAATTTCCGTCTTCTTCGTGCCGATGATAATATGCAACATGGCGGCGGGAACTATCGCCATGAAAACAGGCTTTAAGGGGGATAATTTCTGCACCACCACAGCCTGCGCATCTTCCACCCACGCCATAGGCGAGGCTTTCCGCAAGATAAAGGACGGCTATCTTGACGTTGCCATTGCGGGCGGAGCGGAGGCTTGCATAAGCGAGTTTGACCTGGGGGGATTTAACAATATGAAAGCCCTTTCCCGCTCGGACGACCCCGACAGAGCGTCCATTCCCTTTGACAAGGAGCGTAACGGCTTCGTCCTCGGCGAGGGCAGCGGAATGCTCATAATAGAGGAGCTGGAGCATGCAAAGGCAAGGGGAGCTAAGATATATGCCGAGATAGCGGGCTACGGTGCGACCTGCGACGCTTATCATATGACAAGCCCCTCCCCCACGGGAGAAGCGGCGGGAATGGGCATGAGCCTTGCCATAAAAGAGGCGGGACTTACTCCCTCGGACATAGACTATATCAACGCCCACGGCACGTCCACCGGGCTTAACGACAAGTATGAGACCATCGCCATAAAGAATGCCCTCGGAGAAGAGGCGGCAAGAAAAGTTGTCATCAACTCCACCAAGTCCATGACGGGGCATTTGCTGGGAGCGGCAGGGAGCATTGAGGCGATAGTTACGGCTCTTGCCTGCAGGGACGATTTCGTTCATGCCACCGTGGGATACAAAGTCCCCGACCCGGAGTGCGACCTGGATTACTGCGTTGAGGGGAACAGGAATATGACCGTCAATGCGGCTCTTTCCAATTCACTGGGATTCGGGGGACATAATGGGACACTTTGCTTTAAGAAGTACAACGGATAAAGTCCCGAAAAAAACACAAAAAGAAAGGAACATCAGCCATGGCTACATTGCCTTTTGATATGGAGATCGAAGACATAGCGGCTCTTGCCGCCATTATCAAGAAAAACGACCTTGAAGAGCTGCGGCTTACGGACGAGGAGCTGCGAATGAAACTGGTAATAAAAGGGAGCGGCGGCAGACCTCATCACGCACCGCCGCCCCCGCCGCCGCACATGCAAAATCCTCCTCCGCCCCCTCAGCCTCAGGTGATAGTAGTGCCTATGGGCGGCTCGGCGACGGCGGCGCAGACAGCGGCTTCGGAAACGCCCGCCGGGGACAGCGGCGTTGATACGCCGTCCGCTCCGCCGGTTCCCAAAGAAAACGGCGTGACGGTCAAAGCCCCCGTTGTGGGAACGTACTATGCCGCACCCGCTCCGGGCAAGCCCCCTTTCGTCACCGTGGGTCAGCGTATCAAAAAGGGGGACGTTATCATGATAATCGAGACCATGAAACTTATGAACGAGATTCAGAGCGACGTTGACGGCGTTGTGGAAAAGATACTCGTCAAAGACGGTCAGGCTGTGGAATACGACCAGCCGATCATGATAGTTAATAGTTAAGGGAGTACCATTTAGGTATTTTCCCCCTGCCGCAATAGGCATATATGCCTTGCATACATGCCTTGGGGAAAATACCGCCCAATACATAAAGGAGCTTTAAAATATGATCACAATACCAACTCATCTTGAAGGTTTTACCGGGGACGCTGTGGATCACGGCGGTTCCGTATCGTTTATTCTGCAGGACAGCAAAGGCGGTCAGGAGTTCAAAGTATATGCCTACGGCAGATATGACCCCAAAACAAAGCTGTACACCGATACCGATGAGGGCAGATGCCTGTTTGTTGCGGAGTCGGTGAATACAAGGGAAAAGGTCACCCTTTTCGATAACGCCACCTGCGGCTATGACAATATGTTCGTTACCGAGGTAATTCAGAAGCCCCGTCTTGTATCCGAGCTTCCCTTTTCCCCTTGCAGGGTAATGGCGCAGTTTGCCTATGAAATTCCCTACGACGACGAAAAGGATAACTACGAGTTCAACAGCGACGGCGAATGTATCCTTGTGGACGGCAGGACTATCCCTTGGGAGGACGTAAAAGCCGACGGCTACGACTGGGTAACATTAAGTTACGAGGACGAGGACGGCGGCTGGATAGGCTTTTGCGATGAGGAGCTGAGCTGATAGCGGCTGGAGTTTATACAAATCCCTCATTGAATTATGGGATTCAGCCGCCGCAAAAAATCATAAATGCAAATTTTTTGCGGCGGCTTCATCTCCATAATTCTAACGGGGATTAGTATTAGAAGCTAGAGGCTAGAATCGTTCTGCCGGAGATACGGCGATAATTTCAAGAAAAATTTGAGGTAATTTACTATGATGAACAAAAGCGAGATAATGGAGCTTATACCCCACAGAGACCCCTTTCTTCTTATCGACGAGATAGAGGAGCTTGAGCCGGGGAAAAGGGTAGTGGCTTACAAGAATATGACCCCCGACGAATTTTGGTTCAAGGGGCATTTCCCCGGTCATCCGGTAGTCCCCGGAGTGCTTATGGTGGAGATGATGGCGCAGGCAGGCTGTGCCGCAATGCTGGCTCTCCCGGAAAACAAAGGGAAGATAGGCTTTTTCGGCGGGATAAAAGAGGCACGTTTCCGCAGGCAGGTAGTCCCCGGAGACAGGCTTAAAATAGAGGTGGAGATCACCAAGGTAAAGGGCCCTGTGGGCTACGGCAAGGGCATTTGCACCGTTGACGGAGAAAAGGCGGTAACGGGTGAAATTTCCTTTGCGATAAAGTAAAACGCCAAGTCCACGGGTCGACAGAGGCATGGAGAACGAGCGTTGCGGCTCTAACCTCTAACATCTAAACGACCGTTTGGCAGAGACAGGTGAAAGAGCCGGAACGTTTACGGTTCTAACCTTTAGCCTCTAAATTCTAACCTCTAAAAGGGGGCAAATAAAAATGTTCAAAAAAGTACTTATTGCAAACCGAGGGGAAATTGCAGTAAGGATAATAAGGGCTTGCAGGGAACTGGGACTGCACACGGTAACAGTCCATTCCGCTGCGGATAAACACGCCCTCCATGCAAAAATAGCCGACGAGACCGTCTGCATAGGCCCTGCCGCCACCAAGGACAGTTACCTTAACTCGGCGGCTATAATAGAGGCGTGCAAGCAGACCGGAGCGGACGCATTGCACCCCGGCTTCGGTTTCCTTTCGGAAAACGCCGATTTTGCGGAGCTTTGCCGTGATAACGGGATAGAGTTCATAGGTCCTTCTCCCAAGTCCATACGAATGCTGGGGGACAAGGCGGCGGCAAAGGAAACCATGAAAGAAGCGGGAGTCCCCGTTATCCCCGGTTCGGACGGAGCAGTGCCGGATATGGAAACGGCGAAAATGCTCTGCCGCGCCATGGGCTGCCCCGTTATGATAAAGGCAAGCGCAGGCGGCGGCGGGAGAGGCATAAGGCTGGTTAATTCCCCGGAGGAACTGGAAGCCGCCGTAAATGCGGCAAAATCGGAAGCGAGGAATTTTTTCGGGGACGATTCCATATATATGGAAAGATTTATCGAAAATCCCAAGCATATCGAAGTGCAGATATTGGCGGATAAGCATGGCAATGCGGTATATCTGGGGGAGCGGGACTGCTCCATGCAAAGGCGCAACCAAAAGGTACTGGAGGAGACCCCTTCCACCGCCGCCACAGACGAGCTGCGGGAGAAAATGGGCAGAGCCGCCGTGTCCGCCGCCAAAGCATGCGGCTATCACAATGCGGGGACGATTGAATTTCTCTTGGATAAAAACGGACGTTTCTATTTTATGGAAATGAACACCCGCATTCAGGTGGAACACCCTATCACCGAATGCGTTACCGGAATCGACCTTGTAAAGCAGCAGATACTTATTGCCGCAGGGGAAAAGCTGCCCTTTACCCAAGAGGATATAACCCTGCGGGGGCATTCCATAGAGTGCAGGATAAATGCGGAAAATCCCCGGAAAAATTTCCGCCCCTGCCCCGGGACGATAACTGCTCTTCATATCCCCGGAGGTCCGGGAATAAGAGTGGACAGCTCCGTTTATCAGGGCTACACCATTCCCCCCTATTACGACAGCATGATAGCAAAGCTCATAGTCCACGCCCCCACAAGGGAAGAGGCGATAGCCAAGATGAAATGGGCGTTGTCCGAGTTTATAGTAGAGGGAGTGGATACCAATATAGATTTTCAGCTGTCCCTTATCCGTGACCCGGAATTTGAAAAAGGAACATATGGTATCAAATATTTGGAAAGCAAGCTAAGTTAGGTTGTTTTCTCCGCCGACGGCGAAGAAAACAACGCCTGCAAGGAGTTGACCCGATATGTCAAAAGAAAAAAATATTTGCCCCTCTTGCGGCGGCAAAATGGTAAGAGGACTTTGCCTTGACTGCGGCAATAGTGCGCCGAGGGAAAAGAAAGCCCCCTTGCCCCGTTCGGCGGTGTATCAAAATAATGCGCAGCCGCTGACGGGCGTAACCGCTCCGGAGCTGTTCACCCTTACGGGAGAAGACATTGTGATACCTCAAAAGGTGACTGCATCAAAAAGCTTTGCCAACCCCTATTTCGGGGTCATCCCCTTTGAAACTCCCGATTTCGGGGAGAATTACGCCGTCCCCCAAGCGGTCATACGGGAATACGGCACGCCCAAAGGGATACGCATAGACGACAGCGGGGAAGAGCTTGCCACAAGGAAGATGAAAATTTCCCAAGGCAGACATATCGCCGACTATTGGTGGATAATAATGCTCTCCCTCATGCTCCCATGGCAGGTCTCATGGCTTGCCGCCCCCGCCCTTTTCAAGTTCGACGAAAAAGGCGGTCGCCGTGCAGCTGTGGTTATCCTTATAATGACGGTCGTCAAATTCCTTATCAAACGGATAGTCTGGTAAAAGAAACTGCC
>JAMOZU010000095.1 GCA_023667745.1 Ruminococcus sp. | reverse complement strand
AAAGATATCGGTGATAGGATCGGCAAAGATCCGACCACAATATCCAAAGAAGTAATGAGGTTTAGTATGATACAAATTCACTCCAAAGTGAAGACAAGTGAAGACAAAATATTCTGCGCAAAAACCATAAGGCTAATATTTTGCTCCCCGTTTTTTTCACACATTCAGGTCGTGAAGCAGTATAAATAAAGCAGCTTTCCGGGATATTTCCGTAAGCGGCGGTAAATCAAGATCAGCGGGAACGTCTTTAATGAGTCTCCCGCTGATTGTCATTTATGAAAAAGGAAGCTGCGGCATTTTTGTTGACTATTTCTTCATTATTAAGATTATATATGAAAAATGTTATCTTATTATTCATAATTGTTCATCATTATATGTTGAATTTACTCACATAAGTGTGGTATAATATAATTTGATTAAAATTTCGCATTTATTCGGCATACAAAATTTCTGGCATCAAATAAAGAAAAGTGCTTCCTGCCTCTTTATTTCCTGCCTCCAACAGAGGATTGATTATTATTTTGATAAGCGGCAAAATGATGAAAGAGGCGATAATTTCCGCCTCGCTGGCTTTAACGGATATGAAGACAAGGGTGGACGAGCTTAACGTTTACCCCGTACCCGACGGAGACACCGGAACAAATATGTCCCTTACCCTTGCCAACGCCATGGGTGAACTCAAAGGCATGGACGACAATGCGGGAGTGGGGGAAGTGGCTGCAAAGGCGGCTTCCGCCATGCTTCGGGGAGCAAGGGGAAATTCCGGGGTCATCACTTCCCTGCTGTTCAGGGGATTTGCAAAAGGTCTCAAGGATAAAGAAAAGGCAGGCTGCGAGGATATGGCAGTAGCTCTTGAAATAGGCGTTGAGGCGGCTTACAAGGCTGTGATGAAGCCTGCGGAGGGGACGATACTTACGGTTGCGAGAATGGGAGCGGAAAAGGCAAGGGAATCTTCCTTTGTTACCAACGACCCTGTGGCGCAGTGGTCGGACGTATGCAATGCGGCAAAAGAGGCTCTCGCAAAAACTCCCGAACAGCTGCCTATACTTAAAAAAGCGGGCGTTGTGGACGCAGGGGGCAAAGGGCTTGTGATAATCTTCGAGGAAATGCTCCATGCGTTCAGGGGCGAGCCGAGGACAGTCCCCGCCGCTCCCAAGGTAATATCCGATGGAGCTGTGTTTACGGTGGACGACGATGAGAATGCGGAGATAACCTTCGGCTACTGTACGGAGTTTATAGTAAACGTTTCCGAGAACGCCGCCGAAAAAGACCCCGCCGATTTAAGGAAATACCTTGAAAGTATCGGCGACTGCGTTGTGGTGGTGGACGATGAGGATATTATAAAAGTCCATGTTCACACGGACAACCCCGGACTTGCCATGGAAAAGGGCTTGAAATACGGTGCGCTTTCCAATATGAAGGTTGACAATATGCGTTTGCAGAGGGAAAAGAAGACCGCAGAGGCAAAAAAGCTCAATGAAAAGCCAGTGCCTGCAAGCCCCGAAAAGCAGTTCGGCTTTGTAAGCGTGGCAAGCGGTGCGGGTATCGAGGCTATGTTCAAGGACCTGGGAGCGGACTGCGTTGTAAAAGGCGGTCAGACCATGAACCCCTCGGCAGGCGATATTCTGCGGGCGGCTTATTCCGTCCCTGCGGAAACGGTCTTCGTCCTGCCCAACAACAAGAATATCATAATGGCGGCGGAAACTGCCATGAAGCTGTCGGAAAAGACCATATGCGTTCTGCGGACGACCTCTATCCCCCAGGGAATGGCGGCAATGCTCAACTTTGACCCGGACAGCGATTTCGACACCAACCGCATGAATATGACCTTAGCGGCAGAAAGGGTACAGTCGGGGCTTGTGACCTTCGCCGCCCGCGACAGCAGCTTTTCCGGGCATGAGATAAGAACGGGCGATATCCTTGCTCTGGAAAACGGCAGACTGTCTTTTATAGACAGGGACATTACAAGAGCCGCCTACAAACTGACCCGCAAGCTGATGAAAAATCAGAAAGGAGCGTCCTCATACATTACCGTCCTTTACGGCGAGGACATAAGCGAGGAAAAGGCTATGGAACTTGAAAGGATAATGAAAAGCAAGTTCGGCGGAATAGATGTGAACTTTATGAACGGCGGTCAGAAAGTCTACTATTACATTATTTCCGTAGAGGCTGAGGGCTGAGGGCGGTATGATTAGTTTCAGGAGGATAACGGTAATAACCGGGCATTACGGCAGCGGGAAAAGCACGCTGGCGGCGAATATTGCGTTAAGGCTGTCGGAAAAGTGCAATGTTACCGTTGTTGATATGGATATTGTGAACCCCTATTACAGGACTTCCGACCTAAGGGGACTTTTTGAGGAAAATGGGATAAGACTTCTGTCCCCCATGTATGCGGGGACTAATCTGGACACGCCGATAATAGATTACGATATATCCGGCATTTACGAGGACGGCGGATATATGATAGTCGATATGGGCGGGGACGATGCGGGGGCGTATGCGCTGGGGAAGTTTGCGGAATTTATAAAAAGTCACCCGAATGAAACGGACATCCTTTGTACGGTGAACTTTTGCAGGGGGCTGACGGGCATCCCGGAAGAGGCTTTGGAAAACCTGCGGGAGATAGAGTCAGCCTGCCGCCTTAAAATAACCGCTCTTGCCAACACCACCAACTTAGCCGGTGAAACGGACGAGGGTGTGATTTTGGACGGCGTGAAAAAGGCAAGGAAGCTGTCGGAGATGTCCGGCATACCCCTGAAGCTGACGGCGGTGACAAAAGTCCCCCGCTGTGAAAATATCCTTGGAAAAGGGATAGAGGGGGAAGAAATTTTCCCGGCGGATATTCTGATAAGGAATATTTGGGAACAGGACAAAAAGTAATTTGCATATTTTCTCCGCTGTTTGGCGGAGAAAATATACCCGAAGTGATCCGGCGATAACATGAAAGAGGTGTTGATAAAAATGGCGAAGATGACTGTTGACAGGGAGCGGTGCAAGGGCTGCAAGCTGTGCGTTGAAGCCTGTCCGAAAAAGATAATTGTGATACGCAAGGACGTAAGAAGTTCGAAAGGCTACAGCACTGCGGAATGCTCGGACGAGGAAAAGTGCATCGGCTGCGGCATATGCTACACGGTATGCCCGGGCTGTGCCGTTACGGTAGAAAAATAGCGGCGTGACTGCGTCCTCTTGTGAGTTATAAACCGAAATTCTGATTTTGGGTAAGATAGAAATATCTAATCTCCAACCTCTAAAAAAGGAGCGTGTACATACAAAATGGCGGAAAAGAAACTGATGAAAGGCAATGAGGCTTTGGCAGAAGCTGCGGTGAGAGCAGGGTGCAAATGCTATTTCGGCTACCCTATCACTCCCCAGACGGAAGTTGCCGCTTATATGTCAAAGAGAATGGCAAAGAGCGGCGGCGTGTTTTTACAGGCTGAAAGCGAGATTGCGGCGATAAATATGGTCTACGGAGCGGCATCTGCGGGAGTAAGGGCGATGACATCTTCCTCGTCTCCGGGAGTTTCCCTGAAATCCGAGGGTATCTCCTATATTGCAGGCTGCGACCTCCCCTGCGTTATCGTGAATGTGCAAAGGGGCGGTCCGGGGCTTGGGGGAATACAGCCCTCCCAGTCGGACTATTATATGGCGACCAAGGCGGGGGGGCACGGGGACTTTTTTATGATAGTTTTAGCTCCGGGGTCTGTTCAGGAAATGGCTGACTTTGCCGTGCGTGCCTTTGACACGGCGGACAGGTACAGAATGCCGGTGATGATACTGACGGACGGACTTCTGGGACAGATGATGGAGCCTGTGGTGTTCCCCGAAATAACGGCGGCTGCTCCCGAAAAGCCCTGGGCATGCGTAGGGCATGAAAACAAACGGAAACACAACATAGTAAATTCTCTTTACCTCGTTCCGGAGGATCTGGAAAACTCCAACATAGAGCGTTTCAAAAAATACGAGACCGTTAAAGCGGAAGTACCCGAAGCGGACTGCTATTTGACCGAAGACGCAGAGATAATCGTTACCGGTTACGGCGCATCCGCAAGAATAGCCCGTTCGGCTGTGAACGCCGCAAGGTCGGAGGGGATAAAGGCGGGACTGATACGCCCCATAACTCTGTGGCCGTTCCCGGAAAAAGCCTATGCCGAAACAGTCGGCAGGGCAAGGGCTTATCTTGATGTGGAAATGTCAATGGGGCAGATGGTAGACGACATACGGCTTGCCACAAGCTGCAAAGTCCCGGTGGAGTTTTTCGGACGCACTGGCGGAGTTATCCCCAAGCCCTCGGAGATACTCGAAAAAATAAGAGAGCTTGACAAGAAGTACAAAAAGGCGTAAAAGGAGGTTTTATAAAAATGTCGGAATTAAAAAAACCAAATTCCCTTTCGGATATGCCGCTGCACTTCTGCCCGGGGTGTTCCCACGGGATAGTTCACAGGCTTGTATGCGAGGTCATAGACGAAATGGGCATCGAGGGAGAAACGGTGGGAGTCTGCCCTGTCGGCTGTGCTGTCACCTCCTATAATTATTTCAACTGCGATGTTGTGGCTGCGGCTCATGGGCGTGCGCCTGCGGTGGCTACCGGGATAAAAAGGAGCATTCCGGACAGGTTCGTGTTCACCTATCAGGGAGACGGAGACTTGGCCGCTATCGGTACGGCGGAGGCTGTTCACAGCGCAACACGAGGGGAAAATATCACCGTTATATTCATAAACAACACCATCTACGGCATGACAGGCGGGCAAATGGCACCCACAACACTGCCCGGACAGGTGACCCAGACTACACCCTTCGGGCGTGACCCGAAAACGGCGGGCTACCCCGTAAGAATATGCGAGCTTATCTCCACATTGACGGGAACAGCATATGCGGAGCGGGTCTCCGTTGACAGTCCCGCTCATATAAATGCGGCGAAAAAGGCTATACGCAAGGGATTTGAAATTCAGAAACAGGGGCTTGGATTTTCAATAATAGAAGTCCTCTCCACCTGCCCCACTAACTGGGGAATGAGTCCTTTGGAGGCTGTGGAAAGAGTACGCAGCGAGATGATCCCCTATTATCCCTTGGGAGTTTACAAGGATATTACCGAAAGCGGAAAGGAGTGAGGGAAGATGACAAGCGAGATACAGCTGGCAGGCTTCGGCGGGCAGGGCATTCTGTTTGCGGGAAAAGTCCTTGCCTACTGCGGTATGCTGGCGGACAGGGAGGTTTCTTGGCTGCCCTGCTACGGGCCTGAGATGAGAGGCGGGACGTGCAACTGCTCGGTGTGCCTGTCCGACGAGCCTATAGGCTCTCCCACGGTGGACGAGCCGGATATAATAATCGCCATGAACGACCCCTCATTCAGGAAGTTCATCGGTGCGGTAAAGGCGGGAGGCTATGCCTTTGTTGACAGCACTCTTGTTACGGCCGAGACCGAACGGGAGGACATCAATGTCTTCAAAGTACCTGCAACAAAACTTGCGGCTGACAACGACCTTGCGGGAGGAGCTAACATTATCCTTATGGGCAAGCTCATCAAGGAAACGGGAATAATCACCCTTGAAGGCATAGAGGCTGCCATAAGGGAGATCGTTCCGCCGAAAAAAGCCAAGCTCATTGAGAATAATTTAAAGGCGGTAAAGATAGGATATGAGTTTAGTTAATAGTTAATAATTAATAGTTGACGTTTACTCCCCCGATTTTGGGGGAGAATATGTTAATGAGGCATATTTTAGGCATTCGGAAATTTAATTTTATTGAGCGGTCTTTCCCCGCCTACGGCGGGGAAAGACCTTGACTAAACAATAAAAGGAGGATATGACTATGAAATTCAGCGAAATGAAATATCTGCGTCCGGATATGGACGAGCTTGCGGCAAAGGCGGAAAAAGCCGCTGAAAGTCTCGGCAATGCCGCAAATGCGGAAGAGGCGGCAGAGTGTTACCTTTTGTGGGACAAGGCGGCGGACTCCTTTGCCACAATGAACAGCCTTTGCTATATCCGTCACACCGTCAACACCGAGGACGAGTTTTACAATGCCGAGACCGAGTTTTTCGACGAGCAATCACCCGCTTTCACGGAGCTTTGCCAAAAAGTCTTAAAGGCTGCGGCGGAGAGCAGGTTCAGAGGGGAACTGGAGGAAAAATTCGGCAAGGTTATGTTTAAAAATACCGACATTTTCTTAAAGAGCTTTTCCCCTGAAATAATCCCCCAAATGCAGGAAGACAACAGGCTTTGCACGGAATATGAAAAGCTGATGGCTTCGGCAAAAATAGAATTTGACGGAAAAATCCTAAACATCTCCCAGCTTACGCCTTACAAGCAGTCCCCCGACATCGGCGTCAGGAAAAGGGCATGGGCTGCGGAAAGCGGTTTCTACAGCAGTCACAGTGAGGAGCTTGACAGGATATACGACGATATGGTGAGAGTCCGCAGCGAAATGGCAGGGAAAATGGGATTTGAAAATTATGTGAAGCTGGGTTATCTCAAAATGTGCCGCAACTGCTACGACGAAAATGACGTTGCAAAATTCCGCAAGGCTGTTGTAAAATACATCGTGCCTTTGGCTAACAGGCTTTACAGGGAACAGGCAGAGAGGATAGGTGCGGAATATCCCCTGAAATACAGCGATACCGCCATTTTTTTCAAAGACGGCAACGCTGTCCCCAAGGGAAATCCGGAGGATATTCTGGAGGCGGGAAGGAGATTTTATCATGCGCTGTCTCCGGAGACGGCGGCGTTCTTCAATTTTATGATGGATAACGATCTCATGGACGTTTACAGCCGCAAGGGCAAGGCTGTGGGCGGCTACTGCACCGAGCTGCCCGATTTCGGAAGTCCCTTTATCTTTGCCAATTTCAACGGCACACAAGGGGACGTGGAAGTTATTACCCACGAGGCGGGGCATGCCTTTGCGGCGTACGTAAGCCGTGACGTGTTCCCTTCGGACAACCGTCAGCCCACGCTGGAGTCCTGCGAGATACACTCCATGACCATGGAATTTTTCGGCTGGCAGAGCTCGGAAGATTTCTTCGGCGAGGAAGCGGGAAAGTTCTGCTACAAGCACCTGTCGGACGCTTTGAAGTTTATTCCCTACGGGGCTATGGTGGATCATTTTCAGCATATGGTTTATGAAAACCCCGGACTTACTCCCGAAGAGCGTATCGGGAAATGGCGGGAGCTAACGGCGGTGTATATGCCTTGGATAGACCTTGACGGCAGCCCTTTTTACGGCGAGGGCAGGGCATGGCAGCGGCAGACTCATATTTACGAGAGACCTTTTTACTACATCGACTACTGTTTGGCACAGACGGTAGCTCTCGAATTTTGGGTAATAATGCAGCGGGACAGGAAAGAGGCTTTTGAAAGGTATATGAAACTTGTGAAACTCGGAGGGCGGGAGACCTTCGACGGACTTGTGGCTGCGGCGGGACTTGAAACGCCCTTTGGGGAAGAGGCGTTGAAGACGGTGGCAGAAGCGGCGGATAAATGGCTGAAAGAGGTCGGAAAACGGCTGTAAAATCTAACAAAATTAACTGTCGGTATTTGTAAAATTTAACGGAGAATATACAATTTTTCCCCTTGTCCTTTATTTCGTGCATTTTCTTGGACTTTTTGGTTTAAACTACTGTATGTGGAAAAACACAATACATACAGTGAAAGGACAGGTACTATGAAAGCACGAAAAATTACCGGATTCATTATTGCCGCCGGCACGGCTGCAATGTTGGCTTTTCCCGCTTCAGCCAGCGAGGCGGAAGAGTCGCTTCCCCTGCCGGATGTGGACACGGGTTTTAAGACTTACATGGATTACCGTGCCATAACCAACAAAAGATCGGCACAGTATAAGCTTCAGCAGCAGGCGTATACGGACGAGCAGGGACTGCGCCGTATCGATGACGACGTTTGCGTTGCCCTTGGGACAGGCTATGCCTCAAAGTGCGGCGAGCGTTTCGAGATAACACTTGATTCGGGCAACACCTTTACGGCAATTGTGGGAGACATCAAGTCCGACGCTCACACCGATTCCACCAACCGTTATGTGGAGCTCAGCGAGGGGCGGGGGGATATGGTGGAGTTCATAGTTGACACAAAGGAGCTGGACAAAAAAATAAGGAGAATGGGCAGCATAGGAGGATACGAGGAATACAGCGGCAGCGTGACGAATATTGTCAAGCTGACCGAGTGACCCTTGGCAGAACCTTGCCGCCCCGAAAATATGAAAGGCGGTAAGGATATGTTTCAGCCGAAGCTGCTGGATTTTTTATTTGAGAACAGGCTCAACGACAACAGAGTCTGGTTTAACGAACATAAGAATGAATACAAGGAATTTGTGGAAACTCCCGTAAAGGAGCTTTCGCAATCGCTGCTGCCTGTGATAATGGGCATTGACGATAAAATAGATAAAGTTCACGTTTCAAGGATATACAGGGACGCCCGCTTCTGCAAGGGAAAGTCAATATTTCGCGAAAATATGTGGTGTTCCTACAGCAGGGTGAAAGACCTGTACAAGTCGCTGCCCGCCTTTTACTTTGACATTTCCGCCAACGGCTTTGAGTACGGCTGCGGCTTTTATTCGGCGTCCACCGAATGTATGAACGCCATGCGGGAGATGATACTGGCGGACAGTCCCCTGTATGCCAATGCGCAGGAGACGCTGGCACATCA
>JAMOZU010000094.1 GCA_023667745.1 Ruminococcus sp. | reverse complement strand
ATATCTGTAATTTTAACACCATACTTTTAAAATTCAAGTCGATTTTAGCACTTCCGGAAATTTCTGGAAATTTGCGGGACGAACTGTTCCGTATTTCAGATCATCGAAAAATCTTTCCCGATACCCTCAAAAATGCGTAATTATGTCAAAACGGTTACAAATAAAATACAAAGCGGTATCAAATAACGGTAAAACGGTTAAATCTCGACAACAAAAAGCTGACAATTCGGAAAATCTCTTGACAAAGACAAGGAATACTGTTATTATAATATGGAAGGACTGTATGCCGAAAATTCACCGACAGGGAAAAATTTCCCGGTTTAAATCGTTAAATCAAGGAAACAGGAAATACCGCCAAGCAAAGCAGGTTAAAAACAAACGTATTTTTTAAGTTTTTAAGTTTTTTAAGATAGAGGAGCTGTGGAGTAATTGCCGAATTATACTTACAATTTGTGCTTAGGGTGTATGGAGCCGCTGGAGAGCGGAGGAGTATGCCCGCTGTGCGGATATGCGCCAGGTACGCCGTCCCTTTCCTCTTATCTTAAACCGGGCGTTACTTTAAACGACAGATATCTTATAGGCAAACTGCTGTCCTATAACGGCGAAGGAGCTACTTATATAGGCTTTGACACGGTTACCTCCTCCAAGGTTACCGTAAAGGAATATATGCCCGACACCCTTTGCAGCAGGACGGACGAAAGCGGGATAATTTCTGTGCGGCAAAACTGCGTTGCGCAGTATAAGGCGTTTATGTCCGAATTTGTTGAGCTTAACAAAATGCTGGCAAAAATGCGTACCCTTAGCCACATCTGCCCACCCATAGATATGTTCGGCGACAATAACACGGGCTATGTGGTGTTCAGATACATTGAGGGCGAGAACCTTGCCAGGTATCTCAAAGACCATGCGGGAGAGCTTACGTGGGAAGAGGTCAAGCGGCTTTTCCCGCCCATATTCACCACTCTTTCTCTTGTGCATAATGCGGGGCTTGTCCACAGAGGCATATCCCCCGAAAATATTATTGTTACCGAAAAAGAAGAACTTATGCTTATTGGCTTTTCCATTGCCGATTCCCGCACTGCCAATACGGAGCTTGCCTCGGAGATATTCCACGGCTATGCCGCCCCCGAACAGTACAGTTCCAGCAACTGGCAGGGTACATGGACGGACGTTTACGGCATATGCGCACTGTTGTACCGCATTTTAACGGGCACAGCCCCCACAGACGCCATGGAGCGTGTGGCAAACGACACTTTGCCCGAACCGGGGAAGTTAAACCCCAATATCCCCGCCAACGTTTCCAAGGTGATAATGAACGGAATGACATTATCCGGGGAAATGCGCATACAGACCGTCACCGAGCTTGTGACCCAGCTTTTTGAAGAGCCGGAATTTAACAAGGCAAAGTCACAGACCGCCACCCAGACCATATCCATACCAAAGCAGCACAGCACCAAGGGGACTGTTGCCCCGAAAAAGGAGGAGCATAAGGGGAGACCCAGCAGGAGCAAAATGTTCTGGGTAGTGCTTGTGTCCGCCGCATGCGTGATGATGATCTCCATGACAGCTCTCATGATGGCTCTTGACGACAACAGCGACCCTATTGTGGACGGCATTACCGAAAGCACTTCCCTGCCCGACGGCGGCGTTACCCTTATGAACGGCAGTCTTACAGACTCCTCTTCCTCCGACAGCGGCACGTTCACATCCCCTCCCGAGGGTGCGGCAAATGCTATCCCCACCCTGCCCACTCTTGCGGTAGAAGAGACTGTCTCACCCGAAAACAGCAGCGTCGAGCAGACTACTTTCAAGCCCAAGTCTACCATTTACATTATGAACGATCTTGTGGGGAAAGTATTCGACACGGTAAAAAATACCGCCATCAACGAAACTCTCACCATCGTTCCCGAATATGTCTACACCGATGAATACGAGAAGGGGATAATATTCGAGCAGTCCATCGAAAAGGGCAGCAATTACGAAAACGGGCAGGAGGTCATTTTAAAAATAAGCATGGGTCCCGCAAAGGTAATGATCCCGGATTTTTACGGACTTAACAAGAAGGATTATTTCGAACTGCTCAACAGTGCGGGGATAAAATATGAGGAGAAAGCCTATGAGACCGACAGTACTCTTAACGATTACGTTGCATGGATAAGCATGGAGCCGGGAGAATATATCGACCTTGAGGCAGGAGAAGTGCTGTCGGTGCATGTGGCGG
Source organism: Ruminococcus sp. (assembly GCA_023667745.1). GTDB lineage: Bacteria > Bacillota > Clostridia > Oscillospirales > Ruminococcaceae > Huintestinicola. The sequence continues at coordinate 6,697 of JAMOZU010000094.1, read as the reverse complement.
TGAACCCCGATAACACGGCACCCCCGGAAACTACTATCACCGAAACGTCTCCCACGCAGACATCTCCCACGGCATGGGTCACCACAGTGCCGCCCACCGTCCCCACCGAAACGACCACCGCTGCCACCGAACCTCCTCCAATTATATGGACCGAGCCTCCCTTGACGGACGAGCCGGATATAATCATAAGCGACGATTATTAATACAAAGCTGATGTTCGCCCGGTTCTCCGCATTGTGCGGACAGCCGGGCGGCGTTATATTTTATTGTGCAAAATCACTAATTTGACAATAAATGTTTTATTTAAAATGATGAAAAATTTCCGTGATATGGTTAAAATCACAAATTCATATTTACTTTTTTGCATATTTGTGGTAAAATATTTAAGGAAACATTTGCAATGTTATCCGCAAATAAGGAGGGATAGGAATGAAACTGCGCTTGAAGCTGTCTGCGTGCATTATAGCGATAGCGGTACTTCCTCTTATAATACTGTACATGACAGCAGGCTCATCGCTTGTTTCCTCCATGAGCGACTTTCAGGTCTCTTCCCTGAAAACCATCAACGCCGACAAAAGCTCTTTTATAAATGAAATGCTTGTAAATCATGTAATGAACATACGAAGCATTGCCTCAGACGAAACCGTCCGCAGCTTTGCGGAAAACGGCGGAGACGAGGCTGCGGCATATACTGCGGAACTTATAAACCAGACTGTCAAAAAATACGACGACATTACGGATATGTTCATCATAGACAACAGCGGCATCATCACTGCGGCATATGACAGGGACAAGATAGGGACAAAGAGCGACAACTCCGATTACTTCAAGGAAATGGCAGCCGCAAACAATGGCATTTCCCGCTTTTTTACCCCGAAAGCTGCGGGGGAAGGGTATTTTTTCGTTGTGCGCAGGATATACTCCGCCGCCAACAAGCAGATAGCCATTGTATGCGAGGAGATAACTCTTTCCAAGATAGACTCGGTGCTTAATTTGTCCGGGTTCAGCAATTATGCCTCTGTTCTCCTTATAGATTCCGACGGAAAGTATATCACAAGCAGCCTTGCAACGCCTAAGGCACTGGAGGCTGTGGCGGAATACAAGGAAATAGGCAGCCGTCTGAAAGATGCTATCCCATTTTACTCGGAAAATGTTTCCTCGGAAACGGTAACGGCAAGCTACGGAAACTACACCGCATGCGGCACCGTTATCGACTCTGCCGGCTGGAGCCTTGTATGTAGCTACAACAAGCAGACAGCCTCTTCCGCCATATCCTCAGATTACTCCGGAATGCGCACGGCGGCGATAATACTGATAATAATCGCTTCGGTCGGAGCGATACTGATAAGCTTTCAGTACACCCACCCCATCAGGAAAATAATACGTGTCATAAGCAACCTGAACCACGGCGAGACCAACGTCCGCCTTGACCTTAATTCCCATGACGAGTTCGGAGAAATAAGCACGGCGTTCAACAATATGTTCGACAATATGTTCGAGAGCGAGCAGCGTTACAAGACGGTAGTCTCCATGATGGACAACGTTATTTTTGAAATAAATCTCAAGACTTACAAGATATATGTTTCCAGCAACTTCAATCAAAAGTTCAGCTTCAGAGCCAAGGACGACAGCGTGAATGAAAGTTTTCTTTATAAAATGAAAGTCCACAAGGACGATTCCAAGCGTTACACCGATGACCTTAATGCAATAATTTCCTCCGGCGGCGAAAAATGGGAGGGAGAATACCGCCTTAAGAATATCTACGGCGATTTCAGCTGGATAAGAATAAGGGGGCGCAAATATTACGACCGCAACAAAACTCCCACAAAGATAATCGGTATGCTTGTGGATATCGACCGTGAGAAAAAGAGTGCCATAAACCTTATGCAAAAGGCCAATTACGACGCTCTTACACAGCTTTACAACCGCGCCTCTTTCACCCGCACCCTTGATGAGGAAATTCAGCAGAGTGCCATAAGGCGCAGTCTTGACGCACTGATGTTCATTGACTTGGACGATTTCAAACACTTCAATGACGAATTCGGTCACAAGTGCGGCGACGAGGTGCTTAAGTTCGTGGCGGACACTATCAAGGAACTGACCTTTGACAAGGGCTTCGGCGGCAGATTGGGCGGCGATGAGTTCGTTATGTGCCTTACCTGTCTGAAAGTCATTGACGATGCGGGAAATATTGCCGCTGATATGATAAAGATACTCAATGACGGCTTCGATTCGGAGTCGACGGGCAATCATTTTGTTGTTCATTGCAGTATCGGTATCGCCTTTTTCAAGGAAAGCGGAGAAAATTCCAAAGACCTTATCGAGGCGGCGGACACTGCCATGTACAAGATCAAAAAGAGCGGAAAGTCAAATTATACCTATGCGGGCGGTTTTACCGACAAGTCGCTGGATATATTTGATCTGCCGGACGTGAGATAAAACTCCCTTTCCGGGAAACAATAATCAGGACGCATATTTTATAATGCGTCCTGAAATTTAAATTTCTATCGGATCGGGGTACACTTAGCCCTTAAGACCCTGCTTGTAGGAGTCGATCATTTTCTTGACCATCATACCGCCTACAGAACCGGCCTCTCTTGCGGTGATGTCACCGTTGTAGCCGTTCTTAAGGTTTACGCCTACCTCGTTGGCTGCTTCCATCTTGAATCTTTCGAGGGTCTCTCTGCCCTGTGCAGTAAGGTTATCACTTTTCATTTTAATTAGCTCCTTTTATTTTGTTATTGTCAGCGGCGTTTATTTTTGTTTGCCGCTGCGGGTTTGCAGTAATATTATGTGAGAGGGGCGGCGGTTTATTAATAGAAATTATTGCTACAGGAGGCAGGAAATGTGTGAGCAAAACTCACAGGGAGGCAGGAATTTATGTGACGAAACGACACTGCGGAACAAGGAAATCATTAAAAGTACAATTTTAAAATTTTGCAGGCTTTCCCCGTCATCGGGTGAAAAACCTTAAATCATTAATTATAAAGCGACTATTTTTAACGGAGGGAATACCGAAATGTATGAATGCCGAATGAACATATGCCTTATGGGAAAAAGGTGCGAGGTCTTTGATACGATAAAAAACGCTTCGTCACCGGAAAGGTTTACTTTTGTTTTCACCGAGTGGGACGAGCTGAAAGAATGTGATATTTCCGAGGCGCATATTATTATTGCAAATGTATTTGACTTTAATAAGGATGAACTGTACAAATTTATAAATGCAAACAAAAAAGAGGGTGCTGCCGTTATTTTGTCGGGAGACAGGGAGGATATTCCCTTTGAGGGGCTGCCCGATTTTGTTTACGATATATGGCGTACTCCCCTGTCAAAGGAAGAGGCGGCGTTCAGGTTCGGCAAGCTGTCGAAAGTATGCAGTGAAAAAGCCGAAAGTGCGCTTACCGCCCAGTTTCTGGACAGGACCATAAACACTATCCCCGTGCTGGTGTGGTACAAGGACAAAAACGGCATTCATCACAAGGTCAACGACACTTTCTGCCGCACTGTGGGAAAGCCCAGAGAACAGATAGAGGGCAGGGAGCATGCATACATATGGGACGTTGCCCCCGACGACCCCAGCGTAAACGAATGCGCTGTTACCGACCGCGCTGTAATGGACGGCGGTGAAACGGTAATAAACGAAGAACCCGTAAAAGCGGGCGATGAGACTGTCCTGCTGACTACTTACAAGTCACCTCTCTACAATCCCGACGGCAGCGTTATGGGTACTGTGGGCGTGGGTATCGACATTACAAGGGAGCGGGCTTATCAGAATGAAATAACCAACAAGAATAAGACCCTTGAAAAGATATTTTCCGCCGTGGACTGCGGCATAATTTTCCATACCTTTGACAGCGGAAAAATAATCAGCATAAACAAAGAGGCTTTGAAAATACTTGGCTATGAAAGCGAAGAGGAAATTGTAAACGATGGCTTTATGCTTATTGCGCCCACTGTAATAGAAGAGGACAGAGCGACCTTGTCAAACGCCATAAAGTCCCTCAGGGACGAGGGAGACACTGCCAACGTGGAATACCGTGTGCGCCACAAAAACGGCGATTTGCGGTATGTTACGGGAAGCATAAAACTTGTAAAAGAAAACGGCGAGATGTTCTGCCAGCGTTTCCTGCTGGATATAACCGAGCAAAAGCTCATAGAAAAAGAAAACAACCGCCGCCAGAGCGAGCTTATACAGGCGATAAGCATAGATTACAGCCTGCTGCTGTATGTCGATCTAAAAAAAGACACCAACCGTCTGCTGCGGATATTCACCGAAAGCAGCGTGGCATACAATGACTGCTTCAAAAACGGCGGCTCGTTCAGCGAGGGTATGAAGCGTTATCTTGAAATGTATGTAATTTCCGAGGATAAAAATATGCTGAGCCGCTCTGTACTTGACGGCGGGCTTGAAAGGGAGCTTTCGGACAGGCAGTATATGTACGTCCACTACCGTATCAATAAAAACGGCGAGAAACAGTATTATGAACTTAAGGCGGTAAAAAGCGGCGACTGGGGAAATTCCGATGAAATGGGCGTTGTTATCGGATTCCACTCGGTAGACGAGGAGACAAGGCGCAAGCTGGAGCAGCAAAAACTGCTTGAGGACGCTCTGGAGCGGGCGGAACATGCCAGTGCCGCCAAGAGCATATTCCTTTCCAATATGTCCCACGATATACGCACGCCCATGAATGCCATTATCGGCTTTACCAATCTTTCTCTTGTTCACATCAACGAAAAAGAGAGAGTGGAGCAGTATCTGGGCAAGATAATGACCTCAGGCAAGCATCTTCTCAATCTTATAAACGATGTTCTGGATATGAGCCGTATAGAAAGCGGCAGGCTTACCCCTGAAGAGTCGGTATGCAGCCTTACGGAGATAATAAGCGACCTGTCGGATATACTTACGGAGGAGATAAAGGCTAAAAATCTCGATTACAGGATCGACGAAGGTGAGCTTGTTCACAGGCAGATAATCTGCGACAGGCTGCGGCTCAATCAGGTGTTGCTCAATATAATCAGCAATGCGGTAAAATATACCGACAACGGCGGCAGCGTTACCCTTACCGTCAGGGAGACGGGCGGGAATGCCGCTCCGGAATGCTCGGAATATGAATTTACCGTGGCGGACACGGGTATCGGCATGAGCGAAGAGTTCATCAGCCATATCTTCGAGCTGTTCACCCGTGAGCGGAACACTACCGCCAGCGGCATTCAGGGAACCGGTCTCGGAATGGCTATAACCAAGAGCATTGTGGATATGATGGGCGGCAGGATAGATGTCCGCAGCAAACAGGGAGAGGGTACTGTCATCACCGTTACATTCCCATTCAAGATAGCCGCAGAGGAGGAATCGGAACTGTCGGACAAGTCGGCAGGCTCGGAAAAAGGCTTGCCCGCAGGACGTATCCTTTTAACGGAAGACAACGAGCTTAATCAGGAAATAGCCGCAGACATTCTTACGGACGCAGGGTTTACCGTGGAGATAGCCAACAACGGCAAGGAGTCGGTGGATATGTTGCTTGCCGCTCCCGCAGGATATTACAGGCTTATTCTGATGGATATACAAATGCCTGTGATGAACGGACTTGAGGCAACAAGAGCCATACGGGCACTGCCCGACAAGGCAAAGGCGGGCATACCCATAATCGCCATGACAGCCAACGCCTTTGAGGACGACCGCAGGGAGGCTTTCAGTGCAGGCGTGAACGGACATATCCCAAAGCCTGTGGACGTGGAAGTGCTGATGAGGGCGATAGAAAATATCATTAAATGAATTTCATACATTCCCCCTTGCAATCCGGAAAAAAATGTGATATAATATAAACAGGATATGCTGTCCGCCCGGCAAGGGGAATGCAATATCCCGACTCTTGTCTGTTACCTGTTAAATAAGGAGTGCATTGCTTTGGATATAAATATTCCCGAAAATGTGAAAAAGGTCATAGAAAGGCTCAATGAAAAAGGTTATGAAGCATTTATCGTCGGCGGCTGCGTAAGGGACTCTCTTTTGGGACTGCCCCCGAAAGATTACGACGTTACAACCAATGCCCTGCCGGAGGAAATTATCTCCTGCTTTGAGGAAGGCGGGGAGTTCAAGGTATATCCCACGGGAATAAAGCATGGGACTGTGACTGTCGTATGCGGAGGAAATAATACAGAGGTCACCACCTACCGTGTTGACGGCAGCTATTCCGACCACCGCCGCCCGGACAGTGTTACGTTCTCCCGCGTCCTTGAGGAAGACCTTGCAAGGCGGGATTTTACCGTAAACGCCATGGCATATTCGGACGAGAGGGGCATTATCGACCCCTACGGCGGTCAGAGGGATCTGTTCGCCCATAAGATACGCTGCGTGGGCAGCCCCGATGAGCGTTTCGAGGAAGACGCACTGCGGATAATGCGTGCGCTGCGGTTCGCCTCCGCTCTTAATTTCCGCATCGACAGGGACACCTCCGAGGTCATTCACAGAAAAAGGTCGCTGCTGAGGGAAATTTCCGCAGAAAGAATATCCGGCGAGCTTACAGGCTTTGTTATGGGGGACGCTCCCGCAGAGCTGATGATGGAGTTCGACGACGTTTTCTGTACGGTAATTCCCGAATTTGCCAAGTGCATAGGCTTTAATCAGCGCAGCCGCTACCATATTTACGATGTATGGGAGCATACGGTAGAAGCCGTTGGACTGGTTCCTGCTGACCCA
>JAMOZU010000093.1 GCA_023667745.1 Ruminococcus sp. | reverse complement strand
TGACTTTGGAAACCCGCATATAAATTTATTATAACACACAAATATGACCGTATTATGAAATTTTTGTTTATAAAAATCAAGCAAAATAAAAATTTTGGGTAAAATTCACGTCAAAAATTACAAATTGGTAAAATCCTTTTAAAACCCCTTTACAGACCCCCATTAAATTTGGTATAATAGAAATGTACGGATACTTTTAAATTTTGTTTCGGAAAGGGAGAGATATTATGCCTCGTAAAACAAGTTCCAATAACAAGACCTATGTTATTTCCGTTTCTTTGGGCAAGGGCTGTTACCGTCATCTGAAAATTTCCGGAGGCGATACCCTCGACGACCTCCATTATATGATACAGGAAGCCTTTGATTTCGATAACGACCATATGTACGCCTTTTTCCTTGACAACAAGGCATGGTCGGACAATTGCTATTCTCCGGAGGACTCGGAGGGAAAAGGCTGTGATTCGGGCAAATACAGCCTGTCGGACATACTCTCGGAAAAGCAGAAGTTTCTGTATATTTTCGATTTCGGGGACGAATGGCGTTTCTCCTGCAATGTCCTGCGGATAGAAGAGGGGATATGCAAAGAGCCTGAAATTATACGCTCGGTTGGTGAATCGCCGGAGCAATACGCTGATAGTGACTAGAGGTTAGAGGCTGGAGGTATATGGACAGATGTTCGTACCGGAGACCTAAAGCAAGAGATATAAATAAAGATAAAACGGAAAGGAAATGACAGTGATGACGGCTATGAAAAAATTCACATTGAGGATCACGGCGTTGGTTGTCTGTACGGCGGTAACGCTGGCATGGGCGGTCTCTCCGCTGTGGGGGGCAAGGGCGGAAGCGGTAACGTTCAGCCCGGGGTTTACCATATCCAGTGAAGCGGCGGTGATGATAAACCTTGATAAAGACGTGGTGATATACGAAAAAAACCCCGAAAAGAAAATGTACCCCGCCTCCCTTACAAAGATAGTCACGGCAATGGTGGTGCTGGATAATATCGAGGACACGGACAACACCTCATTTGAAGCTCCCCTTGTGGTTTTCGACGAGCTTTACGGACAAGACCCCTCCACAGTGGGACTTACAAGAGGGGAGATAACCACCGTTACCGACCTGCTCTATTCCCTTATGCTAAAGTCCGCCTGCGAATCTGCGGGAATACTCGCCTACCATGTGGGCGGGCAGAGCATAAGCAATTTCGTCGATATGATGAACGAGAAGGCCAAGGTGATAGGCTGTACGGGGACGCATTTCGTAAATCCCCACGGGCTTTACGACGATAACCAGTACACCAACGCAAGGGATATGGCAAAGATACTCAAATACGCCGTGGAGAATTACCCGAAACTGACGGAGATAGCCACCACCCCCGACTACGAAATGCACGCCACCAATTATCAGGCGGCAGGCTGGGCGCATATCTATCATACCAACAGCATGCTAAACCGCTCCTCTTCCTACTATTACCAGTATGTCAAGGGCTATAAAACGGGAACTCTCGATGAATCGGGGAGAAACCTTGCCACCCTCGGCTCACGGGACGGGAATAACTACCTGCTTGTAACCTTGGGTTCGCCACAGTATGACGAAGAGGGGAACGTCGTGTATCTCCATTATGAGGATCACAGACAGCTTTACGAATGGGCTTTTGAGGACCTGGCGTTTACACAGCTGGTGCAGGCGGGTAAAGAAGCGAGCGAACTTCAGGTAAAGTTCGGGGAGAACAGCGATTTTGTAAGGCTGGTGACGGCGGAAAGCTACAGCTGTATGTGGCTCTCCACCATTGACACGGCAAGGCTCAAGGAGAAAATAACCCTTGATGAGTCACAGCTCAACGAGGACGGCACTATCACAGCCCCGGTGACAAAAGGACAGGTTCTGGGCAAGTATACGCTCACATTGGCAGGGGAGGAAATATGCACAGTCGACCTTGCGGCGCAGGAGGATGTTTCCATGTCGCAGCTGTCTTACAGTATCGACAAGGCGAAGCAGTTCGTGTCCTCGAAATGGTTCGTGGCGGCAGCAGCGGCGGCAGCAGCACTGATCGTTATATATACGGTGGTGTACGCTTCGGTGAAAGCGAAGAAAAAGAGAAGAATGAAGAAAGTAAAGAGGAAACGCAATTTGTGAGCTAGAGGTTAGAGGCTAGAGACTAGAAAAGTAACGCTTGCATAGCCAATGAAAGCCTTAACCGATAAGCTGCGCACGTTGGGGGGTCCGGGGGATCTCGCCCCCGGCGGGGTCAAGGGGCGGAGCCCTTGCGAGGTCATGTGTTTTTTCAAAACACGCAGAGCCCCGGTAGGGTTTGGGGCAACGCCCCAACGGCGTAAGCCGCTGTAACTAACAGCACATTACAAGCTAAAGCAATGCACAAGCAAGTAACCACAACCGCCGCCCGACCGCCGAAAAAAGCGTTTTGAAAGATTAGCGCAACACAGTACAACTAACTGTAACCAAGCAAGTAAAGGTCGGGCGGCGGTGCGGCATAGCGTGTGCGGCGAATGTCGCACACAGCATGCCGCCGCCCGCAATGACGTTGCAAGCAACAAGGGCGGATATTACTTTACATAGACCGATAAACTACCGCACTGCATAATCCCCCATTTGCAGCATTCCCCCGCCGTCCGGCGGGGGAAACCCTTACCCTAAAATATTCTTTATCGAACTCATTAGCCTGTCCATGCTGATAGGCTTCAAAAGATACCCCTGAGGCTTTAGCATAAGCACTTCCTTGATACGGGAGCTGTCGGCAACACCCGTCAGGAACACCACGGGAATATCCGCAAACCGCTTGTCGTCCCGCAGTTTCTTGAATACCTCCGCTCCGTTCTCTATGGGCATTTCATAGTCCAGCAGGATAAGGTCGGCTTCCTTGGTGTTGAGGAACTTCATAGCCATATTTCCGCTGACCATGCAGGTAACGTCATAATTGTCGCTGAGAGCGGTCTTGAGCAGTTTTAAAATGCTCCTGTCGTCGTCCACCACAAGGATATGCTTGCGCTTGTTGGGGTCGGGGGCGGCAGACGGAGTGTCCCCGAAAGAACGCATAAGATCGTCAAGAGAAACGTTAAGGGACGTACCGCTGCCGGGGGCAGCCGGCTCTGCGGGCTTCTTCGTTCCGGGGTTGGTGTCCAAAAATCTCGTTATATGCTGCTCCATTATAGGCGGAGATGTGGGCTTTCTCAAAGTAAGGTCGATAAGCCCGCTCGCCTTTTTTTCAAAAGCGTCGCACAGCCCTGCGTCCCCTGTAATGAATATGGGTAGCCGCTTATACTCCGGATTGGATTTGAGCATTTTTATCTGCGGTATCATGCTGTCGTCCGCAAGCTCGCAGAAAAGCAGCAGCGCGTCCGGGGAAAACACCTCGATATGACCGGTTATGTCCTCTTTAATGTTGGTAGTACTCAGGCACTTGAAACTGTTCCTTGTCTGGAAAAAGAAATCCTTCATCACAGAGGGGCTTTTACCGTATATCAAGAGCTTGTAGCCCATTATTCATCAATCCTTTCCTATTAGAGCAAGAGATGTGCTATCAGAAGCAAGATATGTGTGAGGCAAGCTCACACCGGAGACAAGCTCACAAGATGTGTGAGGCAAGCTCACACATTGGGCAGGAGGCAAGAAATGATGTCCCATTCCGATTCTGCCCTGCCTTTAATTTTTTGGGGCCGCTTTTTTGACCGCTTAAACTATATTATACCATACATTTTTGGAAATTGCAAGAGGTTTTTTAAAATTAACCAAATTTATAAGTCAAATTTTGGGAAATTCTGTCATATTGCCTCTGTTATTTGTTCACAGACAATATTGAGGTAAGGTTTATGATGTATTTTCTTAAAAAATTTTTTCTTGAAGCGGTTGTTGATATAATGTGTTTTCCCCGCCTGCGGCGGAGAAACCGCAGCAGTATGCAGAAAAAGTCTGCTCGGCAAATTAAATGAAATTTTTTATTTGGTTTTCCCCCGCATCCGGCGGGGGAAAACCGGAGTTGTTATGCAATCTGCGGCGGATAAAACACGGAGCGGCATTCGGTAAGCAATACCGATCCCATAATTCAATGAGAGATTATAATATCGGTCTGACGTAAATTTTTGCAAAAAAACTTGCAATGCTTTTGCAAATATGTTATAATGATTTATACGGATCTTTTAAGAATGCCGGGAGGTACATCAATGGATAATGCTCGTGAAAAAAGCTCCCTTTACGATACGGTGCGGAAAATTGCGGGGGTGAATATCCCTAAAAAAGGCTTTGCTGTGCTGTTTGTTCTGTTTATATTATTGCAGGGGGTTGTTTCCCTGTTCCACGAACCTTGGCTGGACGAGGCGCAGGCGTGGCTTATCGCAAGGGACGCAAGCTATTACGATATGATATTCGTCATTCCCCATTACGAGGGACACCCTTGCATATGGACACTGCTGCTGTCGATACCCGCAAAATTGGGACTTCCATATGAGGGGTCGCTGAAAGTCATTATGCTTATTATATCCGCCCTGTGCGCATATCTGCTGATGTTCCGCTCTCCCTTTCCCGACCTTGTGAAAGCTATGATACCTTTTACATACTTTTTCTTTTACCAGTACGGCATTATTGCCCGCCCTTACGGTCTGCTGACGTTGGGTTTTCTTTTGGCGGCATGCTGCCATAAGGGGCGGAACGAAAAGCCCTTTCCCTATGTGCTGTCTCTTATGCTCATATGCTCCTCCTCGGCTTTCGGGATAGTTTTGAGCGGAGGGCTTGCCATAGCGTGGTGTTTTGAAATATTGAAGGAATACGGCGGACTTAAAAGGATATTCACCGAATTTATCAAGTCAAAACGCTTCGCCGCACTCTGCCTGCTGCTTTTATGGGCTGTGCTGCTGATACTGTCCGTACTGTCAAACGACGAGACCTTCACCAACGACACCGAGCCTATGACCCTTCCCCGGATAATTAGGGGAGTATGGTATATGCTCTTTATGCTCCCTGCGGACTCCATGCTGACAGGTTCGGGGGCGGGACTGGGAGGAATGCTCAAATACTCCTCCTTTTCGCTCAAAGATACGGTCTCCCTTTCGATCCCCGGAGGTATACTGTTTTTCGGTATGCTTTTCCTCGCTCACAGAAAAGGGAAGACAGCCGAGTTCCTGCTGCCTGCGGGTCTGCTGGCGGTGTTCGGTGCGGCGGTCTACTTTATAAATCACCATGTGGGCATAATGGCGGTGTTCTACTGCTTCTGCCTGTGGATATGCCTTGATACGGAAGACGTAAAACCGCCTTTGTCGGGGAAGCTGAAAATATCTCCCGATACAGCCTTTGCCCTAAACGCTGCCGTTCTGGGGATAGCCTCGGCGGCAAGCATACTCTGGAGCATATCCGCAAGTGTGTCGGATATAAGCAAAGATTATTTCTACGGCAAGGCGGCGGCGGAATATATAAAGGAAAATCACTTTGAGGAGCTTAACATAATGTCCTCATGGTATTATGAGGAAGAGGACGACGGGGACGTTATCATCTCTGCGGATAAGCAGCATCAAGCGATAAACATCAACCCCTATTTCGAGGAAAATATCTTCTTTAATTTAAACGGCGGGGACAGGTCAAAGGGATATATTTTCCACAGGCTTTCCGAGGAGGCTAACGAGGAACAATATGCCCTATGGCGTGAAACCATCCCGGATATACTGGTGGGCGAGGCGAGAACGGGAGCAGTATACGATGACCCGCAGGCAAAGCGTTCCAATTATTTCCTTATAAAAACCGTACCCTATACTCAGGTCTTTAAAATGAGCGGACATGAAAATTACCTGTGCATATACATGCGCAAGGATCTGTTTGAAAAATATCCGGACATAAAGCCGGAAAATCCCAATGATTACGAGTTTGTTTACGGCAAAAGCAGTATCGGCGAATAAAAATTCCGAAAGGGTGTAGCTTACCATGAAAACCATGATAATAATCGGTGCAGGGCCTGCGGGGCTTACAGCAGGATATGAAATGCTCAAAAGGTCGGATGAGTATAAGGTGATAATACTGGAGGAGTCCGGCTGCATAGGGGGTATCTCGAAAACCGTGCGCTATAAGGGCTGCCGCATGGATATAGGCGGGCATAGGTTTTTTTCAAAGTCCGACCGTGTCAACCGTATGTGGCAGGAACTTTGCCCGAAACAGGGCGCACCCGCCTATGACGATAAAAAGCTGGGCAGACAGAGAGAGCTTGCAAAGGGCGGTCCCGACCCCGAAAAAACCGACAGGGTAATGCTCCGCCGCACAAGAGTTTCAAGGATATATTTCGGGAGAAAATTTTTCGACTATCCCATCAGCGGCAAGGTCTTCGGGCAGATGGGTCTCGCTATGACGGTAAAGGCGGGTTTGAGCTACCTTGTTTCCATGGTGCATAAGCTCCCCGAGGACAATCTGGAGAACTTTTATGTAAACCGCTTCGGGAGAGTGCTTTACTCCATGTTTTTCGAGGGATATACCGAAAAGCTGTGGGGTCGTCACCCAAGGGAAATTTCCGCCGACTGGGGGGCTCAGCGGGTAAAGGGGCTGTCGGTGCTGGCGGTGGCTAAAAATATGCTGGGGAAGGTCTTCAAAGGCACCGACCGCAAGGTGGAAACTTCCCTTATAGAGGAATTTGACTATCCTAAGTACGGTCCCGGGCAGCTGTGGGAGATTTGCGCCGACGAGGTAAAGAAAATGGGCGGGGAGATTCGCATGGGCTGCGCCGTCAAAAAGATTCACACCGGCGGCGGAAGGGTAACCGGCGTTACCTATGTAAAAGACGGCAAGGAGGTTCTTTTGGAGGGGGACATTGTAATATCCTCCATGCCCGTAAAAGACCTGGCGGAAGGCATGGAAAACGTTCCCGAAAATATCCTTAAAATAACAAGGGGGCTGCCCTACAGGGATTTTATGACAGTGGGCTTAAAGCTTCGCCGCCTTGCGCCCCCAAACAAGACCCATATGAAAACTTTGGGAGATATTATCCCCGACTGCTGGATATACGTACAAGACCCCGGCATGAAAATGGGGCGCATTCAGATATTCAACAACTGGTCGCCCTATATGAACGACGACCCGGAAAACTCCGTATGGCTGGGGCTGGAATTTTTCTGCACCGAGGGAGACAGCGACTGGCTCTGCGATGACAAAAAATTTGCCACACAAGCCGTAAAGGAACTGCTTAAAATGGGCATGATAAAGGATAAAGCCGATGCACTTGACTATCATGTGGAGCGGGTGAAAAAAGCCTACCCCGCTTATTTCGACACCTATGAGCAAATGGGAGAGGTCACAGAATATCTCGATACCTTCCCCAATCTCTACTGCGTGGGCAGGAACGGTCAGCACCGCTACAACAATATGGATCACTCCATGATGACCGCCTTTGAAACGGTTGACAATATCCTTTCCGGGAAAACTTCAAAGGAGAATATATGGAACGTGAACACGGAGAGCGAGTATCATGAAGAGAAAAAGCAGTAACGAAGCGGCTTTGCCGGTCACAGCCGTCCCGGCAAAGCCCCGCATTCAATGGCTTGACATTGCCAAGGGGATAGGGATATTGTGCGTTATTATAGGGCATTGCGTTGACCCCAACGGCTTGACGTTCAAGCTGATATTCTCCTTTCATATGCCGCTGTTCTATATGCTTTCGGGATATACCTTCAAAAAAGAGCCTTTTTCAAAGGCGGCGTTTATGAAAGACCTGCGGAGACTTATCTTGCCTTATATTGCCGTAAGGACGGCATACTGCATTTCCGAGGCGGTAAAAGGCGGCTTGCTTTCGGGAGAGAATGTTTTTCCGGATATGTGGGAGCATTTTTTAACTTCCGTCAACGGCAATGTGGTGTATCTGCACACCGAATGGTTTCTGCTTTCCCTTTTCTGGGCAAGGACGGTGTACAGGCTTGTCCTGGAAAAAATAACCGTCAACAGGACATCATTCGTGTGCATGACGGCGATATTCATTATACTTGTTTCCCAACAGATACACCTTAAACAGACCTTTGACGCTGTATTTCCCGCCATGCTTTTTATGGAAGCGGGGTATCTGCTCAAAGGTTACGAGCAAACGAACATAACGCATACCTCGCCTCGATTTCTTTTGCAGCTTGCGATGCCGCTCCTGTGGATATACCTTGCCTATTCCACCGAGGGATTCCTTGATTTTCACGGAAGAGGCTATCCGCAGATGACATTATCCCTTATTACGGCTCTTTTGGGAGTATTGAGCGTGATGGATTTTTCAAAGTCGCTGGAGTCGGTTGGGAAAAGCTTGATCGTAAGATTTCTTGAATACGTCGGCAGATATTCCATGAACATATATATCATACACTGCCTTGACGAGCTTGTTATCAATACTTACAGCCTGTCCGACGGACAGACCAACACCCCGAAGCTTGCGGTCATACGCCTGTCCTTTGACCTTGCCGTGTTTTTTCTTTATCGGGGGACAGTGTGCCTTTGGGGACGTTTTAAAAAAAGCCGTAACAAAGCAAGAGTGTGAGAATACTTTTGCTTTGTTTGCTTGCGGCACGATTAGTTCGTTTAATGTTTACATAAAAGTTACAATAATTTTACAGTTGAAAAAATTAACAGAAATTCCCTCGAAAATCATCGGAAATTCTATATAGATTACTATTTTACTTTTTGAAATAATATGTTATAATATCAGTATGAGTTTTTATGATGAAAAATTTCGGGAGAATGTTTAAACTATGCGTAAAACAAGGATTTTTTATACTTTTTGTTTAACCGTTCCCGAAAGAGAAAGAACCGAAAGGAAACAACAAAAATGACAAAGAAACATAATATTGCGGGTGTGTGGGCTGTCCTGCTGGCGGCGGCTTTGTGCACCCTGGGGGGTTGCGGCGAAGCAGAGCCTGACCGCCCTCAAAGACCCGTTCACACTCAGGGGACATTTACTCTCCCC
>JAMOZU010000092.1 GCA_023667745.1 Ruminococcus sp. | reverse complement strand
CCAACGAAAATTGAAACTCCCGAACCCGCCGTCCCGAACACTTGCGAAAAGGACTTGCCTGCTATCCCAAGGATTTTCCGAACGCTTTCAAAAGCGTTTCTTAAAGCCCCTGCCGCCGAGGACAGCCCGCCTAAAGCGATAAACTTCCGTATAAACTCCGAAACGGCTCTGACGGCTTTGCCTATCGCCCCTATTATTGCGGGAAGTATCTGCCCTGCCAGACTTAACCCCTGCCCCGCAAAGGAAGATATTACCGTGACCGCCGTGCCGAACACGGAAATGAGTATCGGCAGGACCTGTCCCGCAAGCCCTATGAATGAGCCGAGAATGCGTACCCCCGATGTGAACGCCGATATGAGAACGGGTATTACTGACCTTGCGGCGTTCAGCAGTATTGCGGCAACTTTCCCCACATTTTCCGCTATTGTCCGAATAAACCCGAATACGCTTGTAAATATCCCTTTGAGCCGTTCTCCCGCACTTTCCGAGGACAGGAAAGAGGCTGTAAGCTCACGCAGTTTTTCGGCAAGTCCGTAAACCGTCTCCGCATTTATGCCGAATGAAGAGAACACTTCCGAAAAAGCCTGTACCGCCGCCAAAGCCGCAGACGCAATAAACCGGAACACATTTCCCACAGTTTCAAGGAGAGAGTCTATTCCTCCAAGGTCAATAAATTCCTTGAAGAATTTAACTGCTCCCGACAGCGCATTTTGAAGTATCGAAGCAGCCGCAGGCAATGCCTTTTTTATCTTGTCCGCAAGCTCCGAAACAAAGCCCGTTACCTTCGGCAGAAGCTCCTTTGCCTTTGCGCCCGCTCCTTTTACAAGCCCCTTGACAGCCTCCGCAAGACTTCCTATTCCCGCAGTCGCATTAAGGACTTTGCTTATCATTTCCCCTGCAAGAGGGAGCGCACTTTTTACCGTAGACAAAAATTCCGTCAGGAAAGTAAACTTTACCTCCGATACTTTTTTGAACCTTTCCGAAAGCTCTTTCAGTTTTTCCGTAAACTCAAACAGCTGCTGTGCCGTAAGGGGCGGAAAGACATCCGTAAACGCCTTTTTAATATTCCCGCATACGGTTATGACAGCGTTCATGGAATTGCGGGCGGCGTCGATAAGGGAATTTCTGCCGCCAAGGTCTTTCCACGACTGCAAAAGGGCGTTCCTGGAATCGGAAGACTTGTTGATGAGCGCGCTAAGGGTATCGCTTACTTCCGTAAGCAGTTCCTTTGCCTCTTCAAAGTCGCCTATGAGTATCTCCCAGCTTTGAGTCCAGCCCGACTGCAAAGACTCTTTCAGTGTGTCGATAAGCTGGGTAAAGGTCTTTACCTTTGTGGCGGCGTCGTTGGCGGTCTGACCCATTTTCAGGACAGATTCTATCTGGGTATCGCTGTAGCCTATCTTTTTAAGGTCTTCCGCAGTAAGGTCGCCTGTGAATTTGGCAAGTGTCTCCGTAAGAATATCCGAGGTTATCCAGCCGCTGCTGAGAGTCTGCCTGAACGAACCCTCTTTCTTTATCATATCGTCAATGGCGATACCATGAACTCTTGCTGTCTCCTTTAAAGCGTCCTGAAATACCTGACCGCCCATTCCCGCATTAACTACCGAGTTCCAGTCCTGGAGCTTCAGCGAGCCTGCCGCCAAAGCCTGTGAAAGCTGATACATAGCTGTACTTGCCTGCTGGGAGGTAGACCCCGAAACTGCCGCTAAGTTGGCTATGCCCTTTATGGCGGAAACGGAAGTGTCAAGGTCTATCCCCGCCGCCGTAAACGTGCCTATGTTGCGGGTCATCTGGGTGAAATTGTAGATGGTCATGTCCGCATACTTATTAAGCTCATCCAACGCCTTGTTTACATCTTCAATGGTCGTTCCCTTGCTTTCGGTGTTGGCAAGAATGGTCTGAACGGAATTTATCTGGGTCTCGTATTCCTCAAACCCCGATTTAACGGGAGTTATGACAAGAGCTTCTGCGATTTTCTTTCCTGCGTCCACCGCCGAATTTGTCAGGTTCTGCAAAGCGGTCATTCCGATAACGCCCACAGAAGAAAATCTTTCCGATAAACTTTCCAGACTTTTTTCTATCCCGTCAAGAGAAAAGCTCGAATTTATCCTGCTGAAATTAAGCTCGTTTTTGAGATTTGCCACCGAAGCGATACCGCTTTTTATGCTGCTGCCGAGGCTTGCTATGCCGTTCATTGCGCTTTTTATGCCGCTTAAAAACTGCTCTCCGTCAAACCTCATCCGCACAATGCTCTCATCAATGACCTGGCTCACCGTTTCCCGACCTCCGTTCTTATCTTCTTCGCTATATCCTCAAAAATCGGTTTTAATGCAGGGTTTATGTAATCTCTCCCCTGAACATACCCGCCGTTTTTCGTGCCGTGTCCGTATTGGAGAAGTATGGCGACACAAACCCCATTTTGAATATTGGAGTTTTTGAACACCAACACCGCTCCGTCTTTGTTCTCTTCAATTTCATAGCTCCACGCTTCGGCCGTTTTCCCCGTGTCAACAGGCGTTGCCGTTTTTAACGCTTCTACCCCCTTTTCGCCGTATTTGCGGAGTATCTTCACATAGTTTATATTTGAAAGTTCTTTGAGATAGCTTTCCGCCTTGCCGAGATTTCCTTTTGTTGAAAGTGTTATCATACGAATACCCCTAACCGTAAAGTATCTTTTGTATAAGGCGTGAAATTCGGGAATAATCATACCCCGCCGCTTCAAGCTCTTTTTGCCGTTCTTTGCCATCGCCCCATTCGCCTCTTATCACTTCATAGGCAACCTCTTCTTCGGTTTTTCTTCTTTTGCCTTCCACGTTCATCACCCTTTCGTTTTAAGTTTGGTGCGCCTTGCGTCGTTAAGTTCTTTCGCCCATTTCGCAGTGCCTTTCTTACCCATCTTTTTCGGCGGAGAATTTTTGATACTGCAAACCTTTATTAAAGTCATCAGCTTGTTAAAGTGCCTGTGCTCCCATTCAAGAGGAATGTTAAGCGAAAACATCCAGTAGTAGATTATCTCCGCAGTTATCACCTCTCTGCGGGCTTTTCGTGCAGGCTCGCTTCCGAATGTAGTCCCCGTCATGGGGTCTTCTATGTATTTGTTTATGAGGTCTATGCTTTGGACTGTAAGCCCCCGCAGTACAAAGGTATCGACCTCTTTCTCCGACATACAGGCTATGTAATCGAGAGTTTCCTCGTAAGAAAGTTCGCCGCCCAGAAAGGGCTTGTGATGCCTTTCCTCCCATTTTGAAATTGAGGCGAGAGAATGCTCCAGCCGAAGTTCCTTAGCTTCCTGTTTTACAAATTCTTCTTTTTCTTCATCGAAAAATTCCTTTTCCGGTATTGTTACCTTAAGCATTCTCCCGCCTCGCTTCCTTTTGGTTTAGCCGTTTGCCGGTAATGCCCCAACAGCCGGCTTACCGTTATCAACGACCGTGGGCATTATCCCCGTAATGAACGCCGCCGCCTTATCCGAGTCCAGAACAAGCTCCATAAACAGCTCCGAGTATGCCTCTGTCTGTGCAAAGTTTTCCGAAAGCTCGGAGCTTTTTACGAACCGCCTGCCGTCAACGGACTTTTCGCCGTAGGATTTAAGGATAAGGCTTTTGATAGTTTCCATTATCTGCTTGCCGTCAATGTCATCCACCATTTTCTTGAAGGTCTTCTCTATCCCGCCTGTGCTTGCGGCGGAAAGCTCCATTTCGGCAACCTCCGCCTTGGTCAGATTGAAGTAGAAATCCTCCGTGCGTGAACCGCCGTTGTAATCGGTGTAAGTGATGGTTTTTTTTAACATAACAAATTCTCCTTTTCGGTTTTTAAATTCGGTTTACTTGCTCTTGCCCGTTTCGGACGTTGTTGAAGCTGACGAGGGGGTAACGCTTGCCGTAACAGCAGAACCGCTTACATTCCCCAGTATCTCCGCCACTTCCTTGGGAAGAGGCAGTCTCGCTTCCGTTGTGTCCGTGCCGTAAAGAATATCCTCCAACGCTTTGATACGCTCCTTACCGGCTTTCCTGGAGTCTATCTCGATATGCGCCGTAGGCTTGAAGCCCTCGATACCGGTATCTACAGGCGTTGTCTCGAAATCCCAGGACATTGTTTCCGCATCGGGAGAATCGTTGATAGTCTGGTGTTCTCTTTCCGAGGGAGAGGCTGTTGCGCCGTACACCAGGTGCAGCTTGTAGTCGGTGCAGTCGGGGTCGGTGTCGCTTCCTACCTGATTGCGGTAGGAAAGCCCGAACACGCTCCTGCTCTGCTGAGACACTTTCATTCCCGGAGCCGCTTCCTTGTAGCCGTTGCAGCTGTTAAATTCATCCGGGTATGTATACGCCTCGATACTGCCGTTGAAATCCTCCGTTGAACGGAAGGAGGCGTACTTGATGTTGTCCGCCCAAAGGTCTGTGGCTTCTGCCCCCTCCGGGCTTTCGTGAACGTTTGTGATACCGTTCCACGCCACGCCTTTGTCGTAAGGTTTTTCCTTGCTTCCGAAAGGATAGAGAACGGCTTTGGAAACGCCCATCTCGAAAAATCTCTCACCTATTCCGTCCCATGTAAGTCTTGCCATAATTAAATTCCTCCTTAAAATGTGATAGTAAATACATCGTGATACAGATTGTCACCGACAAAGTGCCTGTCAAATCCGCACCTTGGCAGGCGTGACACCTTATCGGCTATCTTCCCATCCGGGTCTGTATCTATGACCGTTATTTCATAGGTCTTGGTTGTAAGATATGCCGCATTATCGGCGTGTTTTACGTTAATGCGGCTTCTTTGGTAAACTATTGCGGGGTACTTTATTTTCAGCGATTCGGGGGGCTGAAAATACACATTCCCGCTGCCCAGAGCCTCGCAAAGAGCCTCGTGGAGCAAATGCCTTCTATCCATTGTATACATCACCAACCGTTAAATTAAGCCGCGGGTACGACACCTCAACGCTTGACACTTTCCATTTGCTCATGATAAATATCGCTTGTAACGCCAAGCATTTTTCAAAATCAAAACACTTGACAAATACGGTAAATTATGATATTATGATATATGTGGATGTTTATGCCAAATCAATAATGCGATTCTTTATTGTCTATATAAATTTAAAAAGAATTTTCAGGAATCATTGGAGGGTTAATCTGTGCGGTATATCGGAGGAAAATCATTGATACTTGAAAGCATTGATGATGTAATTCATACTAACATCGGCATTCCTGCCAGTGTGATTGATATATTTACCGGCAGCGGCTCAGTAGCATCTTTTTTCAAAAACAAGTCATATTTAACTGCCTGCAATGATATTTTATATTTCAGTTATGTAATGGCTAAATGCGCTGTTGAATTGTCTGAAACACCTGACTTCGGTAATCTTCCGTTTAAAGATGATTGCATAAGCTACCTTAACAATTTGAAAATAGATGACACGTCTGTCAGCATCAATGACTGTTTTATATACAATAATTATTCTCCTGTTGGCGGCAGAATGTATTTTACTTGTGAAAATGCTTTGAAAATAGATATAATACGTATTACCATAGAGAATTGGCATAACGAAAATGCAATTGATGATAACGGATACTATTATTTGCTCTCATCACTGCTGAATGCCGTTCCCTACATATCGAACATTACAGGCGTTTATGCTGCGTATCTGAAATTTTGGGATAAGAGAGCCTTAAAACCGCTGATATTGGAAAAGCCTCTGATTACGGATAACGGCAGGAAAAATATTTGCTTCAACAGGGATTATACCGAATTGCTTGATAATACATATGATTTGATGTATGCTGACCCGCCGTACAACAGCCGCGAGTATCTCCCGAATTATCATATACTTGAAACAATTGCAAAATATGATTATCCTGATATTCACGGTATAACAGGTATGAGAAATTACGGAAACAGTGAAAAGAGTGATTTTTGCAGGAAGAACAAAGTAAATCACGCCTTTGAAACATTGATCCGTGACAGCAAAAGCAAGTATATGCTGATTTCCTATAACAATGAGGGACTTATGCCGACCTCGGATTTGGTATATATGTGCAAGGAATACAGTGTTAATAATGAATTTAAGCTATATGAATATGATTACAGAAGATATAAGAGTAAATTTCCAAATAACAAAGACGGTTTGAAAGAACAGCTATATTTTTTAAGGAGGCGGTAATGCTTGGAATATCTAAAATCACCTATGAACTATATCGGCAACAAATACAGAATTATCGGAGATATTGAAGAATATTTCCCGTCAAATATAAATACTTTTACTGACTTGTTTTGCGGAGGATTGGATGTAAGCATTAATACCAATGCCAACCATACTGTATGCAATGACATAAATAACTACATAATTGACATCTACAAAGCATTTCAAAGATATGACACACGGTACTTGATTGACTATATTGATACGCAAATTTTTTCACACAAGCTGTCAAAGTATGATAAAGTTTCCTATTTGAATTTCAGAAATTACTATAACACAACATCACAAAACCCCTTGGATCTGTATGTTTTGATGTGTTACAGTTTCAATTACCAATTCAGATTTAACAGCAAGCACGAATACAACAATCCTCACGGCACAAACCGTTCCGAATTTACATCGGTAATGCGCAGAAATTTAGCGGAGTTCAAAAAAAGGATAGAAAAATATGATTTTGAAAGCTGTGACTTTGTGGATTTTGATGTAAGCGGTATAAAAAACGGAGATTTTTTATATGCAGATCCGCCGTATCTTCTCACCTGCGGCAGCTATAACGACGGAAAACGCGGCTTTAGAGGATGGACGGAGAATGATGATCTGCAATTGTTTGATCTGCTTGACAGAATTGACTTAAACGGCGGAAAGTTCGCTTTAAGTAATGTTTCACATCATAAAGGGACGGTACATACATCTCTGATAGAATGGGTAAACATAAAAAAATACAGCATGCACAATATTAACTGCAACTATAACAATTGCAACTATCAGAATAAGAACAAAAATAATATAACACAAGAAGTGTTAATAACAAACTATTGATTAAAAGGAGCGGCAATATGGCAGAACAGCGTACTTTCGGATGGGTTCAAGAGGCGTATGTTATATCGTCTTTAAAGGATTGTGTAAGCGTTTTTGTAAACGGATCACCTATGAATATGCTTCTTGTGAATGATAAAATTCCAAGACTGATTTCAGAGAAGTTCGGAAAAACAGAATTTATAAAAGAGCTTACGGAAAATCCAATAGTTATTCCCTATGCTCACCTGAAGGGCAGAGGAAATGTAAACGGTTCAATTCGTGCAACTGCTCCGTGTACGGGAATATTTCAAGCAGCATTGAAGGGTCAGCGAAAAGAATATCAATCGGATTGGCCTGCTGACAGCTACGCAAGATGGGCAATATCTTTGGGATTTCTTGATTATGACAGCAATAATGACTCTTGCAGTATTACAGAATTGGGGAAATTGTTTGCAAACTCCGTAAATGGCAGCGATGATGAGAAGAAAATACTTCTTACGGCGTTTGGTCATAATCCTCCTGTTGTCAGAGTGCTTACGCTTTTATCCGAAAACGGAAGAATGACAAAATTTGAATTGGGGCAAATGCTCGGCTTTAAGACCGAAGCAGGTTTTACCTCTATTCATCAGAAATATATTTTGCAAATGATTGATGACAATCCCGATGAAAAGAATTTGATATTGAGTAATATTGAGGGTACAAGTGATAAATATGTAAGAACGATTGCAGGCTGGCTAAAAAAATTAGGTTGGATCGTACAAGTTCCAAAGCAAATTACCGAATCCGTATGCGGAAAACATTACACGGATACCATACCCCAATCTTACGAAATAACAGCGGAGGGGCTTGCAGCTATGCGAAAAATCACGGGTGTTTCCCGACATAGGCGAATAGAAAGAATAGTGCCTTGGGAAATGCTCTCCACTAAAGCACCCGATACAAATTACATCAGAAACAGACGTACATATCTTATCAAATATTTGCAAAAAAATTATCATTCAATAGAAGCGATTTCAAAGCACCTTGAAACCAAAGGGATAAGCGAACCGAATGAGGTTATATCGGAGGATATAACCGGACTTATAAATATCGGTTTGAAAATCGACAAACGAGGCAATGAGTACAAACTAGCTGATGATATAGTCGGTCTTGCAATACCCGCAAATGCTGTTACAGCCGTAGCTTCTGATAATACTTTGATCAAAAATACGCTTAGAAACAAGCTCACTGCTGTTGACCACAAGTATCTTGTTCTTATTGATTTTGCCCGGGATAGATACAGTAGCCGTGATTTTGAAATTATGACAGCCGACCTTTTCAATTACATCGGTTTTAACGGAAAACGTCTTGGCGATGCAAGGAAACCCGATGTGTGTATATACAAGAATAAAAAGGGACTGATTATCGACAACAAAGCCTATTCAGATGGCTTTTCTCTGCCTATAAATCAAGCTGATGAAATGATACGTTACATTGATGAAAATAAAACCAGAGACATAAATAACAATCCCAATAAATGGTGGGAAATTTTTCCGACCGATGTCAGCGATTTTGGATTTGCATTTGTTTCATCAAATTTTACCGGCGGCTTTAAGGATAGAATAGATCTTATAACTGCAAGAACCGGGTATAAGGGCGGGTGCGTTACTGCGGCTAATCTGCTCTTATTTGCCGAGGAAATCAAA
The DNA here is from genome assembly GCA_023667745.1 of Ruminococcus sp. GTDB lineage: Bacteria > Bacillota > Clostridia > Oscillospirales > Ruminococcaceae > Huintestinicola. The sequence goes on along the minus strand of JAMOZU010000092.1, from coordinate 279 downwards.
TCAGGCAGACTAAAGTATGATGACGGGATCGAAAAAATCAAATGCAATGGTGAAGTTATTGTTTAACCGAAAAAAATCTTCTCCCGGCTCTCCCACCTCCTCCACTGAGTCCAGCTTATACTAATCCCCATTAAAATTATGGAGATGAAGCCGCTGCAAAAAATTTGCGTTTATGATTTTTTACGGCGGCTGAATCCCATAATTCAATGAGGGATTTGTATCAATCCCTTTTTCGTAGGCGACAGCTTTACCCTGTTGGCTCTCGAACCTGTGGTGTTC
>JAMOZU010000091.1 GCA_023667745.1 Ruminococcus sp. | reverse complement strand
CGGCTCACGCCGTTGGGGCTCTGCCCCAAACCCCGCTGGAGCTCCGCCCCAGACCCCGCAAGGGCTCTGCCCTTGACCTGTCCTTCAGCCCTTTACATCAATCATCCAATTGCGGCTTCTTCACTCCCCTGCAAATATCCCGGATAATATTCCGCACTTCTCCCTCGTCCGGTCGTCTGCCCTTTGCTTTTGCGGGTATCACTCTATGGGCGCAGACATCCGTGTAAACATATCCCACATCTTCCGGCAGGACGAAATTTCTCCCCTTGAACATGGCGGCACACTTTGCCATTGCCGCCGCCGAAAGCGAACCTCTGGGACTTACCCCAAGCTCCAGTCTGCTGTCCGTTCGGGTGGCGGCGGACAGGCGGGCGATATAGTCGTATATCTCGTCGCTGACATATATATCCGCCGCCGCATTCCGCAGCTCCGTAAGGTTCTCCGCCGTCATGACCGTTTTCACGGCGGGGGCGGACTTGCCCGAAGAGCGTGTTTTGAGTATCTTTGCCTCGTCCCCCGGAGCGGGATAGCCCATGCTTAGCTTTATCATAAACCTGTCAAGCTGTGACTCCGGAAGCAATTGCGTTCCCGCCGAGCCAGCGGGATTTTGCGTTGCAAGGACTATGAAAGGCTGCGGCAGTTTTCTTGTAACGCTGTCTACGGTAACAGCACCCTCTTCCATTGCCTCTAAAAGGGCGGACTGGGTCTTGCTGGAAGTCCTGTTTATCTCGTCCGCCAAAAACAGGTTGCAGAAAACCGCTCCCGGTTTCCACTCAAATTCCCCCGTTGCACGGTTGGGTATGTAAAATCCCGTAACGTCCGCAGGCATAACGTCCGCCGTAAACTGCATGCGGTTGTATTTGAGCCCCAAGGCTTTGGAGAAAGCCACCGCCATGGTGGTTTTCCCCACTCCCGGAATGTCCTCCAGCAGAATATGACCGCCCGCACAGGCAGTCATAAGTATCTTTATTATTATATCGTCCTTGCCGATGACCGATTTTCTTATTTCCTCCGCCGATTTTTTCAGCAGCAGAATAAGCGAAGAATCCATTTTAGAAGTTACTCCTTATTAAAGAGTTTGTTGCCGATGTGTTGCGTTAATGTTATGTCACGGTCAGTTTGCCGCAGAGAGGTTAGAAGTAAGAGGTTAGAGATTTGCCGGGCAAAAGATTTGCCGTTTCAGCTCATGGAAAGGATGGCCATATCGCCGTTGTTGTTGTAGCCCTGATTTTTCAGGGTCTCCGCAATATGACGGGCGGTGTTGCCCCGGCTCACCTGCAATGCGGCGTCGAGGGTCTTGATGACGAATGCGAAATCGTCGTCCTTGTCGTCGCTGTCGTAGGTAAAGCAGGTAAGGCACACTTTAATAAGGTTGAAGAGGACGTTAAAGAAGACGAAATTATCCCACAGGCTCATATTATAGTCCGCATAGGGCATACAGTAGCTCCACACGTAGCTTACCATAATATTTTCCATATAATGCTCCCGCCCTTTCAGGAAATCCTCCTGATACGCCTTTTTCATGGGCAGGTACATATCGTCGCTGTAGGTAAAGCTCTTAGCCCCGTCTTCAATGCCCACCCGCTTATAGACAGTTGACCGCAGCTTATCCATATCCTCCGAGCCGGGCAGGGCGGACAAAAGGCTTACAGCCTCTCCCAAGCTAAAGCCGAAGCCGGGCTTTATATCCTTGAAATACTCCATAACGTCCTTATGGTCGGGAGCGTTGGTGTAATCCGCCACAAAGCGGGGGATAAGCTCTTCCTTGCCCTTGTCTATCATTCCCTGAACGGTTTTGTAGGCAAAGTTTAAGAGCAGCATTCTCTTTTCAAAAGCAAAGCTCCTGTCCTGCATAATGTTCATGGTGAGAATTTTCAGATTCCAGTAATGCTGAAGTATGGGGTTTTTCTCGATAAGTTCCTGCCCTTTTTTGGAATATTCCTCTTCAAGCTCGGGCTGGAGAGTGGTCATTCTGTAGGCTATGGGCTTTTCGTGGTTCATAAGGGTGCGGATAACTCTTTCGTGATCCAGCTTGAAAACATACTCCACAGCCGCAGGACTTGTAAGCACGATGTATTCCACGTTTTCATTCTGCAAATTGGTATTGTCCATCAGATCCCCGTAATAATCGGGGGTAATAATAGGGTAAGGCATTTTATGTTCCTCCATTGTTCTCATTCGGGCGGCATTTTTCGCAGCTGCCCGTCTACACATAAGATACAGCCGATCAAGGTATTTTTCCCGCCGCCCGGCGGGAAAAATACCGCCTTTGCAATAAGACCTTGAAAAAAATATTTTTTTAAAAAATCATATCGGCGTTTCCATAACAGTACTTATTACAAGTATAACACATTTCAACATAAAAATCAATGGTTTTGGGAAATTTTATTTATTTTGATAAAAATTTATTTTCGGTAACATCGGCAGAACAGAAGTTTTTACGGTTTGTATAGTTTTACCGATTGTAAAATTTACAGAATGTTTGCCAAAAAAATGTAGATTATTAAAAATTATTCTGATAAAATATCATTATAGTTTATATTAACCGACAAAGGAAAAGCACACCGCAAATGTTGTTGGCGCAACATCGCAGTATGCTTTCAGTGCTGTGCTTTGCATTATATGCAAAAGTAATTACCAATTACCACTTTTATTTTAGCACGGCACGACTCCTTTGTCAAGGGATTATTTGCAATTATTTGTGAATAATTTATTAACTTTACAAAGGAGGCTTTTTATGCCCAAATCATCAAAAGTACGCAAAGGGATCAAAGACACCTTTTGGCGTCCGTTTATGGTAACAGGAGCTGTTTTTTCGGATAAGGATATTCCCTTTTGTCCGACAACAGCCAAGGAACTGCCTGTAACTCTCGTTACTTACAGTGAAGCAAAGGAGATTTACAGGCGTGAATGCAGACGAGGCAACGTAAACTTTATTCATATGGCCTACGTCTGCTTTTACGAGGACGACATTCGGTTTGACAGCTTTTCGGGTATATGGTTTCGCCCAAAAAAAGCCCATGACATTCTCAGTCATTTTTCCGGTATCATTACCCCCGATTTCTCCGCATATCAGGACTTTCCCTATCCCCTGAAAATTTTCAACACCTACCGTATGAGGGCTTTCGGCTATTGGTATGGGGTTTTGTGCGGCGGCAACGTCATAAACAATGTCCGCTGGGGTACTCCCGAAACATATTCCTACTGCTTTGACGGTATTCCCCGCAATAGTGTTACAGCCATAGGAACAGTGGGCGGAAGTCCGAGAAAACGCATTGACCGACCTCGTTTTGAAGCAGGGTTTAATGAAATGGTACGAGTTTTAAATCCTCACACCATTATTGTTTACGGTTCTGCTAACTATCCTTGTTTCAGGGAGCTTGAAAAACAGGGAATAAAAATTGTCTCTTACCAAAGCAAGACGGCTAAGGCATTTGCGGGGAGGGGTAAGAAATGAGTAAAGGACTTAGCGGAGCGTTTACCAATACGAACGGTTATATTATGAACAGTTCATACCTTAACGGTTCAAGCGAGGTTGAAAGTTATTCCTACAGGGGAATTGATATTCCCGATAATGTAAAAGAGTACCTATCAAGGCTGCATGATAAGGGCGATTATATTATGGGTTCATCAGCGGAGTTCGGCATGACAGATGTGAGCATCATGTCAAAAGAAACCGGTGTGGAATTTGCTCATGTAACCATTGGCGAAAAAGCATATCTAATCAGAGGGGATAAAAAGGGAACAACTATTCCCAATAAACTTCTGAAAAAGATGGAAAAGCATTCCGGAATACTTGACTTCCACAGTCACCCATATGATGATGACTGCATACCGTCAAAATCAGATAGGCTGCTTATGAAAAAACTACGGGAAGTTACAGGTCAACAGCACAGTTCGATAGTTACCCCTAACGGAAAGACAACTCGATTCAATGAACATGGAGTAATTGAAACGGGAATAGTTGAAAACCGAATCAGTGACTCGCATAAAAAGCAGTTATTAAAATTATTTGGAGGAGATACCTGATGATCAACAAAGATGAAGCCAAGGTTGACGCATGGTCAGCTATAGCCGACATTGTCGGTATAGAGTATTTCAGAACCCATTTTGAAGGCTCGTGTCATTCTTACCCTGCCGAAAATCAAGATGATGTGGAATATGAGTACTTTATTGGATTTGATGATATTAATGACACCGATGAAAATTGGAAGGTATTTGCAAGGGTTTCTGTCAACCGTGAAACGGAGAAGGTAACAATTCTCGATTACAAAACCCCCGACGGTAAACGAATGGATAACCCGCCTAAGCCTGTACGCTTTGCGTAACCATGTAACTTGCCTGTCTCCCTGCACTTCTACCCAATTAACTAAACGGAGGTATTTACTATGGGTTCACTTAAATGCAGCGGCTGCGGATTTGGCATTCATTACCATTCCGAAGCCAACGGTATAGAATATTCGGCAGTTCCCTTTGATGATTGGCAAACATACAGAAAATCAGCAACACCCGTAATATGCTTTGTTTCCGATAAAGACAGTCCGTGGATAATTTTCTGGAAATGCCCCGAATGCGGGACGTTCCATAAATTTGACGAACATTGGCATGTTGACAAAGTGTATAAACCGGATTTTGACGACAGAACGCCTTGCACCGACGGCGAAAAGGTCTATCTGTTTTCGGATTTCCTGCTTGATTGGGAAATAGGCGAGGAAGAATTGACAGCATCGCAATTTGAGAACTCCCCCAATTACGGGAGAACCCTCTTTGCCGTTCTGACAAATGAAAACATGTCGGTTTTTTCCGACAGGGAGTGTACTCGTTTCCTGCTTAAATTCAAAGCCGTTCCCATGGAAGAGGTCGGTTAAAACTATCCCCCGCCCGGTCAGCCGGACGGGGGTTTTATTACGGATTTTACGACCGTGCAGTAATTACTCCCTGCTTACTAAGCTCATCGGCAAGAGCTGTTACCTCTTCAAGAGGCATGTTATTGCATTCGGCGATTTCTTCAAAGGACAGCTTATTCTTTTTAAGCAAATTAACAGCCGACTGCCTCGCCTGATCCTTTCTTGCTAAAGCGTCTACTCTTGCAGTCAATTCCTCAACTATCTGACACATACTCTCATTCCCTCCGTTCGTTTCCTTGGTAAACATTGGGATTCTACGACCGTGCAGTAATTACTCCCTGCTTACTAAGCTCATCGGCAAGGGCTGTTACCTCTTCAAGAGGCATGTTATTGCATTCGGCGATTTCTTCAAAGGACAGCTTATTCTTTTTAAGCAAATTAACAGCCGACTGCCTCGCCTGATCCTTTCTTGCTAAAGCGTCTACTCTTGCTTCAGCTTTTTCAATCAACTCTTCAACTATCTGACACATACTCTCATTACCTCCGTTCGTTTCCTTAATGGTATGCGCCCGTTCGGAAAGCTGTTCATAGAACATTTCCGAGGGCTTTTTGCATTTGAAATCGTGAGCCAGCCTCCCTAAAGGGTCGTCGCCGGCATAGCTGCCGTTGAAATAGATTATATGAGCGTTGTCGTTAAAGGGACTGTTGCCCAGCTCCTCTATTTTACTGTTGACGGTGTAAAGGGGAATGCCTTTCCCGAAATAGTCCGAGGCCGTGAAAAATATCACATAGGTTTCGGGCAGACTGTCGTAGTCTTCACTTTTGCCGAGACTGTCCGAATCTATAAGTCCGCTGTAGTATCTTGCCCGCTTGGGGTTTGCGCCGTCCTGGCGGATTTGTATCTCGATATTGTATTTTGTCCCCTTGTCGTCGACTGCGTAAATATCCAGAACGGACGAATGCCCTTGAATATTTTTCAGCGGCATTTGTATCCGCGAATCGGTTACATGCAGGTCATTCCTGTTAAGGATAATGCTCAGCACCAGCTCGATAAGCTCCGGGTGACCGTTGAAAAACGCCGTCATATACGTATCGTCCAACAGACGGAACTCCTGTATTTTCGCCAGAAGTTCCTCTCTTGGGATTATCCCTCTGTAAGCGGACTTTTCCCTCTCTCCGCATATCATTTCCGAACGCCCCCTGTCATGTAAACTCAAAGAACTGCCGATTCATCAAGCGACTTGACCGATGACCGATATTTTCCCAACACCATTATATCACAATTTTCCGGATATGTCAATATTTTTACGGAAAAATTCAAATGAGGGGTATTGTTTCCCCGCGCCTTATACAAATCCCTCATTGAATGTATTAGGCGGAGGAAACACACGTTAATGATTTCTGCGGCAAATTTAAATAACTCAATTTCCGAAAAAAGATGCGGCTTTCTCCTTTCCTTTACCGCATTCCCGGCAAATGCCGGACAGAATTTTTTACTAAACTATTAACTATTAATTATTAACTATTAACTAAAAAATCCCCCTTGACAACCCCTAAAAAGTATGTTATAATATAATCACCGACCAAGCTATGCGGTTGAACACCGTGAAAACGGCGTTAGGAAAGTCCGGGCATCACAGAGCAGGATAGCTGCTAACGGCAGCCGAGGGCGACCTTAGGGCAAGTGCAACAGAGATATACCGCCATTTTATGGTAAGGGTGGAAAGGCGAGGCAAGAGCTCACCGGAGCAATGGAGACATTGCTGCCATGTAAACCCTATCCGATGCAACGTCTATTGGTGCAGTGCGTCAATGTCTGCTCGGCAGGCGTACTGTAATGACGGCTAAAGCGTTTCGGCGACGATTCGCTCAGATAGATTTCCGCACACGACAGAACCCGGCTTATCGGCTTAGTCCCGTTAGAAGCAGGAAGCAGGACAAACAGGTCTTGCGGTTTTAGAGGTAAGAGGTTAGAGGTAAGAGCTTAAAAATGTGCGAGCTTCGCTCGCACGAGAGGTAAGAGGCAGGAGAGTTCCCGCCTCTTGTTTTTTTTACTGCACGTTCAGCTTTGCCATTAATGCTTCTTTGAGGAGAGAGGAAAAATTTATATGCTCCGCTTCTGCCATTTCATTGAGCCATGAGGGAATGGAAAGGGTCTTTTTCACTGCTTTGTTGTCGTAATATTTTTTATAGTCGGCTGTGTCGCAGGAAACAAGCGATACAAAGCCGTTTCCCGCCGATATTTCTCTGATGTCCGAGGGGGCGGGGATATTTTTGCCGTCCTTTTCCATATGATAAAGCATAAGGCAAAGAGCGTCATTGGCGGCATCCAAAGCGTCCGCCGTGTCCTCACCCTGCGAAAAGCACCCTTTTATATCGGGAAATTCCACGCTGTACCCGCCATCTTCTTCCTCGGTGAACACTGCGGGATATACATATTTTGACATGGCAGCCGCTCCTTTCACATATTATTTGCGGGCGGTGTTTCCACGCCGCAATGGGCAAGTATGCTTAGGGAAAACAACGTAAATCAGCCAAACGACCGGAAAACAGGAGAACTCTCTCCCGTTTTCCGGTCATTATTATCATACCCGTATACACAAGCCGCATTGTTCCGCTTATGAGGCGATATATTGCTGTAAGCGGCTTTATAATGGAATACGTCACATATCACTTGCTTAACTTCCAGATGTTCTTGGCGTACTCGTCAACAGCCCTGTCTGCGGAGAATATGCCCGCATTGGCTATGTTGTTAAGGGACATGGCGTTCCACTTGTACTTGTCCTTGTAGCACTCGGAAACATACTGCTGGGCGGACTGGTATGCGTCAAAATCAGCCAGCACCATATAGGGGTCTTTGAACTTGAGAGCGTTGGCTACCTCTTCAAATGTGCAGCCGTTTATGCCGCCGTACATTCTGTCAAGTGCCTTGCGGATCACCTCGTTGTTCTCCACATACTGCTCCGGATGATACCCCTGCGCCTTCTTCGCCAGAACCTCTTCGGTGGTCATGCCGAAGATGAAGATGTTGTTGGGACCCACCTGCTCTTTTATCTCCACGTTTGCGCCGTCAAGGGTACCGAGGGTGAGTGCGCCGTTGAGCATAAGCTTCATATTTCCCGTACCGGACGCTTCCGTTCCCGCAAGGGAAATCTGCTCGGAGACCTCCGCCGCAGGCATAAGCAGCTCGGACATGGTAACACGGTAGTCCTCCAGGAAAAATACCTGCAGCTTCTTGCTTATCTCCTTGTTCTTGCGAATCTCTTCGCCCAACGCCCAGATGAGCTTTATTATCTGCTTTGCAAGATAATAACCGGGAGCTGCCTTTGCGGCAAAGATATAAGTCTTGGGAACAAAGTCCATATCCGGGTTATCCAGCAGGGCGTTGTACTCGGCGATGATGTTGAGGGCATTGAGGTTCTGTCTCTTGTATTCGTGGAGACGTTTTACCTGAACGTCGAAAATTGCGTCGGTGTTAAGCTCCGTGCCGAAGTTGGATTTTACGTATTTTGCAAACCTTGCCTTGTTCTCCGCCTTTATCTTGGCGAGCTTGTCAAGCACCTTCTTGTCGGTGTCGAACTTGGCGAACTTTGCAAGATCCCATGCGTTCTTCTTGAAGTCGGAACCGATAGTCTCTTCCAGCAGCTTTGTAAGCCCCGGATTGGACTGCAAAAGCCACCGCCTGTAGGCGATACCGTTGGTGACGTTCTGGAACTTGTGGGGAGTATAGCTGTACTCGTTGGCGAAAACGTCTTCCTTGATTATCTCCGAGTGGAGCTTGGAAACGCCGTTTACGCAGTGAGAAGCGCACACGCACAGCAGAGCCATGTGTATCTGATTGTTCTGTATAATGGACATTCTGGAGACCTTGTTGTCGTCCCCGGTGCGCTCCTTTACCTCTTCGCAGTAGCGGCGGTTTATCTCGCAGATAATGTCGAATATTCTGGGAGTTATATTGCGGACAAGATTAACGTCCCACTTTTCGAGAGCCTCCGCCATTACTGTGTGGTTGGTGTAGGCAAAGGTGTTGGTAACGATATACCAGCTCTTGTCCCAGCTGTAGCCGCAGTCGTCAAGGAGAATGCGCATAAGTTCGGGAATAGCAAGGGT
>JAMOZU010000090.1 GCA_023667745.1 Ruminococcus sp. | reverse complement strand
GCCTTATCACCTCCGCACAGCAGGAGTCGCCGTCGGAAAGGTTGGAATGCCATATGAAATCCACATGCTTTGTAAGAAGGGAATATGCAAATTCATCGGTCATACAGAATATTTTGCAGTATTCCCGAATGCCGTAAAAACTAAACATTTCCACATACATACATTTGCTTGCGCTGTACTCCACTCTGTCCTCGGAGACGTTGAAATAATCGTATGTAACGCTGCCGTCGGACACCCGCTTGGCGTGATCGGAGATGTTCCATTTCTTTGCTATCTCAAAGCTGTTGGGCAGCTGATTTAACACCTTTCCCAGAATGCGTACAGCCTTCCGCCTTGACTCGAATGCGCTTTCGGCAAAGTCCACAGCCTCGTCCACCGTAAAAGAGCTGACGCTTTCCCGCATTTCAAGGCATATGGCAATGACGGCGTACACCCGCTCGGCGTGAGTGGTGGGGTAGACATTGTGCATTTTGAATGCCTCGGACAGGTACATTTTTTCAAGCCTCTTTTTGTAACGCTCTATTATGCCGTCCGTATCGGGATAATTTCTTTTCGCAAGCTCCCTGCGGAAAACCTCGGCATAGCTGTTTACGGTTTTCTCCATATCCATATTTTCACGAACCTTTCCTGTTGATCTATCCGTTTAAAAGGCTTATAACAACAGCGTCTATAAGCCCGTTCAAAGGGCATACCGCCAACAGCCATATCCCGAAATGATTGGGGATGCCCAGTTTCAAGAGCCAGTTTTTCCTGCTGTAAAGCTCGCTCCCCTCCGTGCCGGGAAGTTCCAGACGTTTTCCCATTTTTTCGCGGAAAATAATATTCCAGCCGATAAGGTCAGCCATATCCACGATAAACATCTGTATATATCCCGCAAGAAAAAGCTGCCCGAAGCCTTTTACTCCGCTGAACAAATTGCTTAAAATACCGAAAATTACCGTAAAGCTCCATAATATCCAAAGCATTTTTTTCTTTGTGCGGACGCTTTTTTCGGGTATCGGCGGAGCTATTTTCCGAAGTCCCAAGGGGTACATTTTCGTAAACGCCCGAGGGTCGACTGAGGACACCGTGCATAAGGTCAGCGCAAATACCGCTCCCATTGCAATGCCGTCCAAAACTACATGCAGCCACATCACGGGTAATCACTCCTTAAAGCACCGGGGAAGGAAATCTCTTATTTCGTTTATATATTCCTCCGCCCTCATAACGCAGGATAAATGCCCGCCTTTGAGCCATACGGTTTTTGCACCCTCTCCCATTGCCGCAATAAGTTTCTCCTGATCAGATTTTGAAAAAATATCCTTTTCCGGCATCAGCAGGAGAATTTTCTCTTTGAGCCGTGGAAAATCCCCGGCGGTTATCTCCCCGTGCCTCGATATATCCGCAAGAATTTTAAGTGAGTGGATATATTTGTTTTTGTAGTTGTCGTCAGCCGCAATGACCTGTATAAAACTCTTTCCGTATTCCTTTTCCTCGTCGGTCTCGTCGGCAAAATAGCTGTAAACGGTATCAACAAGTTTGCTTTTCATCTTATTCCAGTCGGAGTGCTTTATTTTGAAAGCCAGCAGGGGAGTGAGAAAGGCTATTTTTTTAACGTCTTTAAGATAGTCCGAATCTATGCCCAGCGTTGTGATAAGCACAAGCCCGCTTATGCTGCGGGGGTATTTTTTTGCGTACACCTGAGCCAGTGCGCCGCCGTCGCTGCCGCCTATTATTACGGGGTTTTTGATGTTAAGTCCCGTCAGCAAGGCATTCACGCCGCTTATCAGTTCGTCCGCTGTTTTTGTTTCAAGGGGGTATTCCAGTATCACCGAGCGGTACTCGCTTTCAAATGCCGCGGCATACCTTATCCACATCTCCTGCATTCCCAGACCGTTGAAAAATACCAGCGCAGGTTTGTCCTCTCCGCCCGAAAGTATACAGCGGAAGGTATTATCTCCCCCGCTTATTTTCCGATACTTATGGGTACGTTCAAAATTTTCGAGTTCCTCCGAAAAAGTCATGCCCGTGTCCTCCTTTGGGCGGCTGTCATAACACAGCCGCAATTTTTGTTGAAACAAACGCAAGCAGCGCACCGACAGGGATATACACCGCCGTCATAATAAGCCTTTCGGTCAGCATAAAGGCGAGGGTCTTTGTGCGGCGCATATTTTCCGCACCCTTAATTTCCCAGAATTTGTCGAACCTTACCCAGACCTGGTCAATTATTATTCCGTCAAACCAGTTCATAACCTCCAGTAAAACAAGGGTGTGGACAAAGGCTGTCTTAAAATCCGTAATGCCGCTCCAAACTCCCACAAAAATTATCGGCAGCAGCGCAAGACCCAGCACAAAGAAGATGAAAAAAATCCTCCTGCGCCGTTTCGCCTCTTCCCTTGAGGTGAGACCTTTTTCAAAGGCATATTCCTGTATCTCCTTGGGATAAAAGAATATCCCCCTCAATGGGTCATGCAAAACAAGCAGCTTTACCGCCGCCGTGAAAGCAAACAGATAAATTATCACCTGTAAAAACAGTCTCATTATATCACTCCGCAAATTATATTTAATACTAATCCCATAATTCAATGAGGGATTTGTATAATATCGATCCTCATAATTCAATAAGGGATTTGTATCGGGCGGTATTTTCCTTTTATTTTGCCTCCAGCAGAAAATCACATCTGTCCCCGCCGGTACCCAGCGTTTGCGTTCGTGTGAAAACAATGCCCTCAAGATAGCCGTAGGCGTAAATGTCATTGTCGCAGAAAATATGGGTAAGCTCCCCGCAGCCCTCGGCATTGCAGTATTTCACATAGGGACAGACGGTAACGTCCATGCGGTATCTGTGGGAGTCAGCCTCGTAGACCTTGTGAGCAAAACCCGCCTCGATGCCGAATCCCGATTTGCAGCCTGCCGCAAAACCTTTAAGGAACATAGCCCTTCCCAAGGGCAGCTTTACCATATTTTGAAAGACCTTGGCGGACTTTTTCGCCGCAAACGCCTCCCCCTTTTCCATAATTTCCATAGCCTTTTCCCGGTGGCTTTCCAGGAGAGACTTGTAAACGGCGATATGGGGGAAAATAAGGTCGGTGTGGACCTGTTCTTTCGGAAGGATATTTTTATGGCGGGAAAGGATATCCGAGAGAATTTCCCTCGCCCTGTCCCATACCTTTTCCGTTGCCTCGTCTCCCAGAATTTCCGCCGAGGCGGATTTTATGATGTTCATTTTTTTGCCGCCGTCCAGTATATCGATTTTATCCATAGTTTAAAGCCTCCTTTACAGCCTTGCGAATATAAATGCCAAAACAGCGCAGACAAGCGGCAGGATAATGCAGCGTTTTATCTGCTCTTTTCGGTTGAAGCCGAAATCCTTCCGGCCTTTGCAGTCTTTTGTTTCCGGGAAAAAATGAGGGAAGAAATTTGTTTTTGTAAGCAAAAACCAGTCAAGCCCTATTATGTCAAAGGCTTTCATTCCCATGTCGAGTATGAAAAAGCGCAGATACATTTGTCCGAAACCGAAGCCGTTTTTCACGCCGTCAAGTCCCCCGAAAATGTATATACCAAGCATCGCCGCCGCAATAATGATTATTATTCCTATCCCCGCTATACGCTTGCCGCTCATGGGCAGGGAATCGAGCCTTGGGGACATAGCCTCTTTTACGTCCTCCGGGAAAAAGTTCGTCAGACCTTTGCAGGGAAGAGTGAGAGTTGCGGTGAGTATGGCAAGGAAATAGAGAACGCACAGCAGCAGGGTCAGCAAAATGGTGGTCGTCATTCGGCATCCTCCTTTTTGCGGCTGAGGAGCAAGCCGTTTTCGTCCTTTACAAGTTTATATTTTTTCGCAAGGGGATTTTTGTCGCCGCATACGCAGTAATCGCATTCATCTGCCGTGCCGCAGGTCTTTTCACGGATAAGGCAGGCGTGTATCATATTAAGAGCCATATGGTCGCAGTTGCAGCAAAGGGGAAGATAATTCAGCAGACCATTCCTTTTGGCAAAGTTGTTACGCCCCCAGCGGGTGGGGGATGGTTTGTAGGAAGATAATTCAGCAGACCATTCCTTTTGGCAAAGTCCGCCAAGGGGCATCTTGTGAAACTGTAGCGGACGATACCGTTTTCGCTGTCGTAGGGCTTGATGACCGCCGCAAAATCGGCGGGGTAATTTTCGGCGTGTCTGTTGGCTTTTTCGTTGGCGCTTTTGAAAGCCATATCGGCAATTGCCATGACCTGTTTGCTGTTGGCGTCGAAGACCTTTCCCAAAGTCCTGAACGAACTCATAAATATCTCAAAGGCAACAGGTTGGAGTTCCTCGACGGTGTGTTTTTTCGGGGAGGACACGCAAAAAGACAGCAGCAGTATGCCGTCGTATATCTGCACGGCGTGAGGGCTTTTTTTGCCGCCGTAATCCGGAGCGTCTTTTAAAAAATCCGCAAACTTTTTCTGCGTATTTTCCCAAACCTGTTCCGCCTCGCCGCCGTATTCTTTTTTGATAAACTCAAAGAGCGTTTTCTTTCCGTGAGCCGAGTAGAGGCAGTGTTTGTGCCTGTCAATGGGAAGTTCGCTTTCACGCATATTCATCACCCCGTTTCATTTTGACTTTTTATCCGCTGACGCCTCCGGTGACTTGTCCCCCACATACCAGTATTCGCAGGTATCGTCGCCGTTGGAAAGGGTCTTATGACGTATGAGCTTTGCGTGAAACGCCTTTGCCATAAGGTGATCCGAGCGGCACAGAAAGGGAAGAATGTCCGTATAGCCGTACTTTCGGGCAAATTCATTCAGCGGACAGCTGTCAAGGGAAAAAGCTATGCCCTTTTTTCGGTTACGGGAGTTTACACGGACCTTCCATGTGTTTCCCCATTCCCTTCCCCGCTTTTTATCGCAGATTTTTTTGTACCGGTTAAGATACATGTAAACGAATTTCAGAATGAGCCTGTTGTTTTCCAGTTTGTTCATATCAATATATCCGAGCATAGACAGCTTGTCTGCCATAACTTCATTGTAAAGTATGTAAAAATCCTTTTCGGTAAAATTCCTGTCTACCGATTCATAGAATGCGCAGAATGCGAAGCACATGTAAATGTTAGAGGACATTATATTTTCCCTGCCGCCAAGGTCTCCCTCTTCGCGAAGCCATTTACAGTAAAGCCGTTCCGTTTTTTTCCACCGCTTCATGACCTCCGCCCCGCTGTATTTTTTCCGCATGAACCTTATCATCGAGGGCTTTAGCTTTTTAAGATACTTATCCGTTTTTACCGCTCCTTTCGTTTTTTTATTAACGCAGATAAGATAGATAAACCAAATTGTCATTCCGAAATTCATGCAGAAGGTAAACAGTCCGTAGGCAAACGGCGTGTCCGGCAGGGATTCCCTGAGCTCGGAAATTATCGTCATAGGCACTAAGGGAGTAAGCAGTGCAGCCGATTTTTTCAGGTGAGTTTTTCCCGCAATTATCGCAATGGGGATCGCAAGATACCCACCCCGAAAACAAGCAAATACGCTCCGTAAAAAGCCGCCGCACTAACGTCCGCAAATCCGCCCGAAAGCGTTACCGCAAGCTCCCGCCCTCCGAATTTGTCCGCTTGAGAAAAAATGAAAACCTGCGCCGCAACGATAAAATGAATTATCGGACACCCCGCCGAGCAAAGTCCGAGGAAATATCCGAGAACTCGCTTTGTTTCGGTGGTTTTGCCTATTTCGAAAATGCGGGTAATACCGATCCCCGTTAGAATTACGGAGAAGAGTCCGCCGCAAAAAATTTACCTTTATGATTTTTTGCGGCGGCTGATTCCCATAATTCAATGAGGGATTTGTATAATTCACGCATGCAAAAAATATACCCGCCGCCGCAAGGGCGAAAACAGCTGTCAGCCTTGCCATGCCGTAATCCGCACAGTGTCCCGCACGAATACAGCAGAATGCCCCCTCTTCCACCGCCGCCGTATCCGCAAGCCCCGGCAGCCGGTCTCCCGCACCGAATCAAAGGCAGCCTATAATTCCCATAATATCGTGCTTTATCGGTATTGTTCCTTTATCCGTAAATATCATCTCTTTTTATGTTTTCGGGTTTCACCTTTTTTTGCGGCAATGGGGTTACATACCCCGTATATATGCAAGCATATATTCCCGCATAAATTCCTGAGGAAATCGGCTTGACATAAACGTTTATAAAAGGCGGGCTGCGGCAGTGCATAAACGTGATCAGGCGGCAAAAACCGTAATTTCTGCCTCCTGCTTCTTGCTTCCTGCCTCTCGCAGCGGTTATCCCCGACTAACTTTGCCCCCGATAAAAGCCGCCGTGTTATTAGCGGTAGCTAACTTAATATAAGTATACCTGTAAAATCCGATTTTGTCAAGGGGTCGGGGGATATTTTTACATTTTCTTAACATTTATATCTTCAAAATTTTTTTCCAAAACCTCTTGACAATTTCCGGATAATGGTGTATAATATATTATATCAACTGTCCGTAGCTCAATTGGATAGAGTGTCAGACTCCGACTCTGGAGGTTGCCGGTTCGATTCCGGCCGGGCAGACTGTTAAATAACCGTTTAAAAATACGCTGTTCCCGCTATCGGGGAGCAGCGTATTTTTTATGTTTTATCGGTTCAACGCCGTATGTCCTACAGACTTTCGATAATAAGTACGTTCATGCCGTCGTATGCCGCAGTGAATTTTTTTGAGATATTCATTCCGCAAAAACTCAGCATATCAAGAAGCATTTTTATTATCTCCGAAGAGGAATGACCGGTTTCACGTTTTATTTTTTCCTCTGTTATGCTTACTATTTGATGAGCGGCTTTGTTTCGTATATTTTCTTCTATTTTCTCTCTAAGCTTTGATGCCGTACCCTTAGCCATCGGATCGTCAGACATTTTATCTATCAGACCGCAAATCGCATCCGAAGAAATATCTTTTGCGTTAAAGCCGCCTTTATTTCGGTAAACATCATCAAGATGTTTAAGAACGTCCGTACCTTTAAGTTTGTTCATATCCCAGTTGTACACGCCTCTTTTATTTTTTGAAGTGTAGTCATACACATTCACGCCGCATTTGTTTTTCATATACAGCACAAAAAGCTCCATTATAACGGGAGTTATCGCCCTTACAAAATCGGCGTATTCTTCCTTTTTCACCTTGATGTCAAGCAGAAGTATGTACTCCGCAGCCGCCTCAAGCTCTTTGTCGGCGCACAGACGGATATTGCTGCCGTACTTTTCAAATATTTTTGCGGTCTTGCCGTAATTTAATTTCAGGCGGGCGGCGGCACCATCCAGCAGTTCAAGGAATCTTTTTGACACATTCATATCCTTTGCAAGCTCATATGCCGCAGGATAATCATAGGAACAAATAAGTTTTATAAGGGTCTGCCTTTTAAATTCGGCAAGCAGATTTTCTGTCGCACATGCAACGCAGCGGTCATCCTGCTCTGTATTGCTGTCGTTAAGCTCCCACAGCACTTCCGGGGAAGCGTTCTTTTCATCGTCCGTTCTTGGGTTGCTTTGTTTTACGGGCGTTGAGACCTGAATGGGCAGCGTAACGAAATTCACAGTAAGAGATAAGATCATAAGAGCACTCTTCATTGCAGGCGTTCCAGAGGAAACGTTAAGAAGTATTTCATCATCGGGATACTCGCTGTGAATATTATTGAGTATTTCCGAAAAATCCGAAATAAAGATGTCAAAAAGCTGGACATCTTCCAGTTCCGGCCGTTCGATTATATGAACATCTATTTTCTTCCCCAACAATTTTGCAAGCTCATTTATGCAGTAAACATATCGGTTATCCGACCTGTGGTGTTCCAGTATCTCCTTTGACATATACAGGTAAATACTATCCGGAGCATAATGTCTTATTACGTTGAGCATAGCTCCGTCTTTATAAAAGCGTATCGGGTCGGTCATGCCAACAGGTGAAAAAAGTACCCTTTTCATATTATTATAACATCCTCCTCGGTGTTTATCATGCTTCCCCAAGCTGTGACCTCGCCGTTAAGAGGAAGCCTGTATATCCTGACATTATCCTCGGAGTCGATATGCGGCGGTATTTCTTTGAGCAGCTTTGCATAAATTCTGTTTTCCAGGATAAGCTCGAAAGCCGATTTCTGCACCCGCCGCCCGTACCGTTCGATAAATTTCACAAATTTATACCGACGCTTGTTATCGGTAATGTCGTAGATAACAAGTATCAGCTTTTTATTGTGCAGCTTTTCGGTATCGCTGCCGAAAAAATATTTTTCAAGAGAAATCTCCTGCATATTATCACCTTATTACAATAGGTTCGTAGCAGCCGGTATCCGATCTGTCCACTGCCTGAGTCAGCGCATTTACCTGATGCCACAGTGCTTTTCTGAAAGATATGCGGCTTTCCTGTTCGAGATATCCGGTCTCACTTCTTAGCTTTGCTTCCAGTTTTGCAATAAATATCTTCATTCCGGTTTTTGTAAGATACACGCCGTCTGTTTCCTCGTCATGTACAAATTCATCGGGGGATATTTCCCTGCCGTTCACAAGGCTCATGACCACAGAATCTACAATGACAGGACGCCATTCCTCCATAAGGTCGCTTGCAAGCGAAGGGTGGCGGACGTGATCCTTATGAAGAAAGCCCGCATAAGGGGAAAGCCCCTTATTTTCTATTTCGCCGTAAATTTCGTACATAAGCATGGTGTAACCGAGACTCAGCATTGAATTAAATGGGTCTTTCGGGGGCATACGGTTTCTGCCGTTAAAGGAAAAGCGCGGATCAACGAGCTTTGAAAGTCCCTTGAAGTAATACTTTGCAGCTGTACCTTCATAGCCTGTAAGCTCATCTTTCCCGGTGCAGCCTTCAATTTTGGAAAGACAGTTTTTCATCATTGCCGTTTCCTCAGAAATATCCATATCCGAATGCCTTGCATATCTGCGGAGAAGAACAGTCTGGTTGGTTATTTTTGCGGATATTATTTTTTTGGAAAGGGTCATGGAGAAGCTGCTGTCATCGGAAAGGTATATCTGCTTTTTCAGGCGGAAA
>JAMOZU010000008.1 GCA_023667745.1 Ruminococcus sp. | reverse complement strand
ACCCACAATCACCCCACGGAGATAGAGCCTTTCGGCGGAGCGGCTACCTGCCTCGGGGGAGCTATAAGAGACCCGCTTTCGGGACGGAGCTATGTTTATCAGGCAATGAGAGTGACGGGAGCTTCCAACCCCTTAGTCCCTGTGGAAGACACTATCCATGGCAAGCTCCCTCAAAGAAAGATAACGGTGGGAGCTGCCAACGGCTACAGCAGCTACGGCAATCAGATAGGGCTTGCCACGGGGCATGTGGCGGAGGTGTATCACCCGGGGTATGTGGCGAAAAGGCTTGAGATAGGGGCTGTTATAGGGGCTGCTCCCTATGAGAATGTGGTAAGGGAAACGCCCGTGCCGGGGGACGTTGTCATACTTCTGGGCGGCAGAACGGGACGGGACGGCTGCGGCGGCGCAACGGGGTCGTCAAAGTCTCACACGGAGCAGTCACTGGAGAGCTGCGGTGCGGAGGTGCAGAAGGGAAATCCCCCGGAGGAGAGAAAGCTGCAAAGGCTGTTTATGAATCCGAAAGTGACCCGAATGATAAAGCGGTGCAACGACTTCGGTGCAGGGGGCGTGTCGGTTGCCATAGGAGAACTGACGGACGGGCTGGTGATAAATCTTAACGCCGTCCCCAAAAAGTATGAGGGACTGGACGGAACGGAGCTTGCAATTTCCGAAAGCCAGGAGCGAATGGCAGTGGTTGTGGCAAAGGAGAATATGAGGGAGTTCATAAAAGCCGCCGCCAAGGAGAATCTGGAGGCTACGAAGGTTGCTGATGTTGTGAGCGAGCCGAGGCTTAAAATGAAGTGGAACAACAAGGTGATAGTGAATCTTTCAAGGGATTTCCTTAACTCCAACGGCGCACCCAAGCACACACGGGCGGTCATTCACCTGCCCATAACCGATCGCCCCCGCTCTTACACCGACTGCCTTGACAGCTGGTTCACGCTGATGACCAATTTAAACGTATGCTCGCAAAAGGGGCTTGTGGAGCGTTTCGACAGCACCATCGGCGCAGGAACTGTACTTATGCCCTACGGCGGGAAGTATCAGCTTACGCCGGGACAGGCTATGGCGGCAAAGCTGCCCGTGCAGACCGGGGAGACGGACACTGTTTCCCTGATGGGCTGGGGATATAACCCCTATGTCAGCGACAAAAGCCCTTATCACGGGGCAATTTCCGCTGTTACAGAATCGGTGGCTAAGGTAATTGCGGCGGGAGGCAGCTATAAAAAATGCTGGCTTACGTTTCAGGAATATTTCGAGAGAACACAGAATAATCCCACCCGTTGGGGAAAGCCCATGGCTGCGTTACTGGGGGCGTACAAGGCGCAGCTGGAGCTTTCCTGCGGGGCTATAGGCGGCAAGGACTCCATGTCGGGGACGTTTGAGAATATAGATGTTCCCGCAACGTTGGTGTCCTTTGCGGTGGGGATTACCGAAAGCGGGAAGGTTCTGTCTCCCGAATTTAAAAAGGCGGGCAGCAAGGTTATACTTCTGTCCCCTGAGTATGACGAGAACTACCTGCCAAAATGGGACAGTGTAAGGGACGTATTCGGCAAGGCGGAAAGAATAATATCCGACGGCAGGGCGGCGGCTGTATGGTCGGTGGGCTTCGGCGGAGTTGCCGAGGGCGTTTTCAAAATGTCCCTCGGAAACAGGATAGGCTTTAAGTTTACAGACAAGCCCGAAAACGACAGGCTTTTCTACTCCCGCTGCGGCTCGTTTATCATAGAGCTTACGGGAGATGCGGAAAAGGACGAACATATCATAGGAGAGACCGTCTCCGAATACAAAATAGACTGCGGCAGCTACTCCGTTGACTGCACGGAACTTCAAGCGGCGTGGGAAAACAAACTTGAGCCTGTGTTCCCCTGCAATATCAAAACGGAGGAAAAGGCGGTAAAGACCTTTAACTATACCGGCGGCAGCTCTCTGCAGCACGCTTCCTCCTTTGCAAAGCCGAAAGTGCTTATCCCGGTGTTCCCCGGAACGAACTGCGAGCTTGACAGCGCAAGAGCCTTTGAAAGAGCGGGGGCGGTAACGGAAGTTCAGGTAATAGGGAATCTTACCCCGCAGGCTCTCGAAAGCAGCGTAAAGGCGTTTGAGAAAGCGATAAAGAAGACCCAGATAATCATGATCCCCGGCGGATTTTCCGGAGGAGACGAGCCTGACGGTTCGGCAAAGTTCATTACGGCGTTTTTCCGCAACCCCCGTATCGAGGCGGCTGTTACGGAGCTTATGGATAACCGTGACGGGCTTATGCTGGGCATATGCAACGGCTTTCAGGCTCTCTTGAAACTGGGACTGCTCCCTTACGGCAGAATAACCGATATGACGGAGGATTCGCCTACGCTTACCTTCAACAATATCTCACGGCATCAGTCCATGATGGTAAACACACGTATAGCCTCCAACCTGTCCCCTTGGCTTACAGGCTGCAAGCCCGGAGATATACACAGGATAGCAATATCCCACGGGGAGGGGCGGTTCATAGCTTCGGAGAAGCTTATCGGCGAACTTGCCCAAAAGGGGCAGATAGCCACACAATATGTGACCTTAGAGGGTACGCCCACCATGGATATACGCTTTAATCCCAACGGCTCATTTGAGGCAATAGAGGGGATAACCTCTCCGGACGGCAGGATACTGGGCAAAATGGGTCACAGCGAGCGCATTGGCAGGGATATTTGCAAGAACGTCCCCGGTGAGAAGGATCAGCAGATATTCGAGAGCGGGGTCAGGTATTTTAAGTAGAGCGAAAGCATTCCCAAGCATAACGCTGCAAGCAACAAAAGCGGAGTGACACAAATCCCTCATTGAATTATGGGAATCTCCCGCCGAAAAAAACATATATGAAAGTTTTTGCGGCGTTTACTTCTCCATAATTCCAATGGGGATCGGCAGAGCTGCAAAGACCAATAAAGCAATTTCCAAAAAAGCAAATCCATAACATCTAAAAGGTGGCATATTCCAATGAGTGAAGAAAACTGCAGAAACAAAAAAATTCCATCAAGGGACAACCGTCCGGAGTTTCCCAAAAGGGCGGTAGTTACCGGAGGCATGCCCTACGGCAACAAAACGCTCCACTTCGGGCATGTGGGGGGAGTGTTCGTGTTTGCGGACGTATACGCCCGTTTCCTGCGGGACAGGATAGGGAAAGAAAACGTTATCTTCGTTTCGGGGACGGACTGCTACGGCTCGCCTATCGCAGAGGGGTACAGAAAAGCACGGGAACAGGGCTTCGAGGGCGACATACGTGACTATGTTCGGAAAAATCACGAGGCACAGAAAAAGACCCTTGATGACTATGAAATAAGCCTTGACCTGTTCGGAGCTTCCGGACTGGGAAAAACGGCGGAAGTCCACAACGAGGTCTCCAAGGCGTTCATCGAAAAACTGCATGAAATGGGGCATTTAAAGAAAATCTCCACGGCGCAGTTTTACGATGAAAAAGCGGGTATGTTCTTAAACGGACGGCAGGTGGTTGGAAAATGCCCCGTGCAGGGCTGCCGCTCGGAAAAGGGCTATGCGGACGAGTGCGACTTGGGTCACCAGTACGACCCTATCAACCTTATCGACCCCAGAAGTACCCTTACGGGGGAAAAGCCGGTTATGAAAGACGTGGAAAACTGGTACTTCCGCCTGCCCGAATATAAGGAACTGCTGCTGAAAATGACGGAAGATATGGAGCGGCAGGAGAACGTCCGCCCGGTGGTCACAAAGACTATCAAGGAATTTTTGGAGCCGCCGGTAATCTACATTATGAACGACTATATGGACATCTACAAAGAGCTTGCCCCCAAAATGGCAAAGCACGAGCTTGCGGAAGAACCGAAAAAAACGTCGTTTACGGTAATTTTCAAGGAGCTTTCCGAAAGGGACGAGGCTTGCAGAATGCTGACGGAAAGGGGCGTTCGTTTCAGAGAGGGGAAGACACTTGTGCCTTTCAGGCTTACCGGAAACATCGACTGGGGCGTTCCGGCGCCGGAGCTTGACGGCTCAAAGGGGCTGACGGTATGGGTGTGGCCCGAATCCCTGTGGGCTCCCATTTCCTTTACAATAGCCTATCTTGACAGCTGTGGGCGGGACAGAGAGGAATGGCGGAAATTCTGGTGCGACCCGGAGGCGAAAGTATATCAGTTTATAGGGCAGGACAACATCTATTTTTACGGCATTGCCGAGCCTGCCATGTGGATGGCGTTCCAAAGCGAGAGCCTTGGGGGAATGTCCCCCGCCGACACGGGAGAACATCTGACAATGCCCATACTGGCAGCAAATCATCACATACTTTTCCTTGACAAAAAAGCCTCGTCAAGCGGGGAAATAAAGCCCCCCATGGCGGCGGAGCTGCTGGAATACTACACAGCCGAACAGCTTAGAATGCACTGGCTCGGCTTGGGACTGGGGCAGCGGAGCGTAAGTTTTCAGCCGAAGCCCTTGAACCCCCTTGCAAAGGAAGAGGATTCCGACCCCGTAACAAAAGAAGGTTTCCTGCTGTCAAACGTGTTCAACAGGATAATAAGGACATGTTTTTATGATGTTCAGAAATATTACGGCAGCGTAATGCCTTTGGGGGAAGTTTCCGAGGAGATACTGGCGGAGGCGGAAAAGGCAGTGCTGGAGTATGAGCGGTTTATGTATAAAACGGAGTTTCATCAGGTGACATATGTCCTTGACTCGTTTATCAGAAAGGCGAGCAAGTATATGGCGAAAGCCAAAGGCGATGCGGACAAGGCGGAGAAAAACGGGGAGGAAAATGCAGACGCACTGCGGCGGGAGTATCTTGTAAACACATTCCATATGATAAAGACCGCTATGGTGCTGCTCCACCCCCTGTCCCCCAAAGGCTCGGAAAATTTGCGGGAGTATCTTGGTTTCGGGGAAGAGGTATGGGACTGGAGCAGGATATTCGATACGCCGGATAAGTTCGTGACGGAAGGTCATAAGCTGAAATTTTTAGAGCAAAGGCAGGATTTCTTTGTAAGGCATCCGAGCCAATTTAGAGGCTAGAGGTTAGAGAGCCAGAGGCTAGAAAAGTAACGCTTGCATAACCGCTGAAAGTCTTGCAAGAACAGTTGCGTGCGTTGGGGGGTCCAGGGGGTCCACACTCCCTGGCGGGGTCTGGGGCAGAGCCCCACGGCGTAAGCCGCTGTCGGTGACAGAGCGTTGCAAGCAACAAGGGCGTTATCTGTTGCAAGTGCTGTTAAAATGAGCCAATACTGATAACCGTAATTTTCCCTCCTCATCTGCCTTACGGCGGGGGAAAATGCAAAAAGGGGAATACACCTATGCCCAGATTTTTCATCAGCGAAACAGCCCTGCAAGGGGACATAATAACGGTTACCGGCGGGGATGCCGTTCATATAGGGCGTTCCCTGCGAATGAGACCGGGAGAGAACATCACCTTTTGCCGCCGTGGGACGGAATATGAAAGCGTTATCGAAAAGATAACGGCGGAAGAGGTGGTCTGCCGTGTCGTAAACGCCGCCCCGAGCCAAAGCGAGCCGGATATGACGCTGAATATCTATCAAGCCATGCCCAAAGGGGACAAGGCGGAGCTTATTGTGCAGAAATGCACCGAGCTTGGAGCGGGGGAAATAACCTTTTTCATATCCTCCCGGTGCGTTTCCCGCCCGGATAAAAAAAGCGGCGGTAAAAAAATCGAGCGTCTCCGTAAAATAGCCGAAGAAGCGGCAAAGCAGTCGGGACGGGGAAATATCCCCCAAATAAAAGGGATAATTTCCTTTGACGAGGCTGTAAACGAACTTTGCAAAAAACAACTGCCGCTCATATGTTACGAAAACGGCGGCGGGAGATTATCGGATATTTCCTTTGGGGGCATTGCCGAGTGCGGAGTGATGATAGGCAGCGAGGGGGGCTTTGACAGAGACGAGTATGAAACAGCCGTAAAAAAGGGTGCAAGGGAAATATGGCTCGGTAAACGTATACTCCGCTGTGAAACATGCCCTATTGCCGTTACGGCGGTAATAATGAACCTGTCCGGGAATTTCTAGAGGCTAGAGATTTTTCCCCGCCTTGCGGCGGGGAAAATTTTTCGATGGCGGGTTTCGGGTTACCGATCCTCAAATTCCTCAAGATAAATTCCCGCTTCTTCCGCCATTGCAAGAAGCTCGTCTTCGTCTGCCTCCTCCGCCCTGAAAACGTCCGGCATTGCGGCAGGATGAAAAACAGCCGCCGCCGTGCCGTAATAATCTTCAAGTTCCCGTCGAAGATCATCAAAGTCAGCTGCCGTTTTTATCATTACTCCAATATTTTTATTGCGTCCCCCTGACTGCGCAGCCACATATTAACGCCGTCGCCGTAGACCTCGGCGGTGATAACATATCCCTGCTCATCTTGGGAAACGACCGTTGCTGTGGGAAATCTGTCAAGAACAGCCTCCAGACTTATCCCCCTGTACAAAAATTTTATCCGCCGCAGTTCCCCGCCGAACATAAACTGTATTCGTTTGCGGAACTCCCCTTCCTCGAACCTGTCCGCATAGGGGACTCTGAAATGCTCCTCAAGAGTTTCATACTCGGCTATCCTGTCAATGCGGTAGATGGTGGGAAAAGGGCGTTTGGGAATGTCCGGGTTGTTTTCATCGGCGCATATATACGCCGTCAGATAAAAATAATACTCGGAAAACATTATCCCCACCGGCTGGATAAGCCGCATTACCTTGTCGGGTTCTTTGAGCTTCTGATACCTTATCCGCATAAGCCTGTGTTCGTAGACCGCACTGCCGATATTCCAGAGAACGTCCACAAATTCCTTGCCGTGGTGAGGCTCCAAATAGTGGTATTTCTCATTGGAAACAAGCTCCGACACCCGCTTGTATTCGGTGGTGGGGACGCAGTTTGAAAGGAGCTTGTCGATAATGGGGTACATCTCGCTTTTTACCATAGCTCTGCTTTCAAGAAGTATCTTGCATACGGCAAGGGTCTCGCTGTTGGTAAGCGTTCCCCCGCTGCCGCCCTTTATTCTGTAAACGCCCCGGGCGGGTTCGTAGGAAAGCTCCGCCGAGTAGTCAAAGATATCGGAAAGATAGGAACGCAGGTCGGCAATGTCCCGCTGAATGCTTCTTTCGTCAACGCCATATTTTTTCGCCAGCTCCGCTTTCGTCACCGTGTCCCCCCTTAAAAGGCGGGTATATATATCAAGCATTCTCGTTACCTTGCTTTTCATTGCTCCACGCTCCTTATTTGCGGCTGTTCAAAGCTATTCCCAGCCGGCATCGGAAAGTATATCGTCAAGTGTGACAGCCGACGGCGTTCCCTTGTCCTTTTCCAGAAGAGAAAGATACACCTTTGCCGTTGTCTCCGCATCTCCCAAAGCTCTGTGAGCCTGTAGGTTTGTTATCCCCAGGGCGGCGCAGCAGTCGGCGAGACCCATTCCGCTGCCGGGGAAATTTATCCTGTCTGCCAGGTCTCTTGCGTAATAGCGCACGTCAAAGCTCTTGTTGCCGATAACTCTGAAAGCATACCGCCCCGCCCTTACGATAAACTTATCGTCAAAGGAATGATTGTTGAATCCCACCAGAATATCATCTCCGATAAAATCCGCAAAGGCGTTGAAAGCGGTCTTGATGTCCGGAGCGTCTTTTACAAGTTCGTTTGTTATTCCCGATATCCTCGACGCTTCCGGTGTTATCCGCCTGTCCATAGGCCGCACGAGTGTTTGGAATTTATCGGTAATAACGCCCTTTGTCACCCTTACCGCCCCTATCTCGACGATATTGTCAAAGGAAGAGTTTATCCCCGTTGTTTCCAGATCGTAGGCGACAAAGCTCTTGAATCCGCTGTCTCTGAAACGGGGCAGATCGGGGTAATCCGCTTTCGGTATTCTGTCCGCCGCTTTACGCCGCCCGCTCACTCTTTTTTCGGCGGGAGAAGTGTTTGCGGTATTTGCGGCGGCTTGCATGCTTTTCGCCGATTCGGCATGCTTTTCTTTCTCCCCGTAATTTTCCGGCATATATCCGCCGACGGTTTCCTTTCCCGACGACTTTTGGCGGACATCGCTCAGAAGTCTTTCAAGTTTGGTCAGCTCGTAACCTTTTCGGCACAAAGGCTTTGCGTTCTCCAGCAGAGTCTGCGCCCTGCCGTAACGGTTTGTCCGCATATAATACTCCGCCAGACAATAAGCCTCGCCGTATGTGTGCTGCTGTCTGCGGTAAATTATTTCCGCAGCTTTTTCAGCCTCGCCGTAACGCTGCCGGGAGTAAAGACTGTACAGCTGCGCCGCATAGACATCGCCCTTTTCCTCCTCGGAAATACCGTCTCCGAGAAGAGTTCCCAAATTGCGGAAAAACCATTTGCTGCAGTCGCTGTGGATATTATAATTCCCGCTGATATTAAGGATATATCTGAATATCATATACTCTTTCCTGGGGCTTGGCAGGTCGCAGGCAAGAGCAACGGCAATGTCTCTGAAATTATATTTGTCCGACATTCCTCCGGCAATGCCGTCCCACAGATCGTTTGGCTGACCGCTTGCGGGAGAATAACGGCTGACCCTTTCTATCAGTTCTTCCCTGTCGATTTTCTCCCCGCACTCCCCGCACAGGATATAGCCGCATTCTCTGCCGCATCTAAGACATACGCTCATATGGGATCATCCTTTCGTATCTTTCACACTCACCTTGAGCCTTACTATCCTGTTCTCCTCCGCTTCCAGTATCTCAACGGCGAAAATGCCGTCCTCGGCGGTCTCCCCCGCCTCGGGTATACGCCCGAACACTTCCATTGCCCAGCCCCCTACGGTAACGCTTGAACTGTCCACGGTGTTCTTGGGTATGCCGAAAAGCTCTTCCATATCCCCCACGCCGAACTCCGCCGCCAGTTCATAACAACCGTCGGATATTTTCACCGCCGAGGAACTCTCCTCGTCCGCTTCATCGTAAATTTCCCCCAGAAGCTCCTCGATAAGGTCTTCCATTGTCACCATGCCGTAAGTACCGCCGTACTGATCCTTTACCACGGCTAAATGTATCTTCTCTTTCTGCATTTTGGAAAGGGTCTCGGAAACTCCCGAAAATTCCGTTATATAAATGCAGCTGCGGATTATCTTTTCGATATTCGCCTTTTCTCCGCCGATAATGAGCCTGAAAAAATCCCGCTCGTGGATAAATCCGATAATGTTGTCGATATTTTTTTCATACACCGGCAGGCGGGAATACTGTTCCTCAAAGAAGACTTCCCTGATATGGTCGGGGTCGTCGTCTTTTTCCACCGCCGTTATCTTCACCCTGGGGATAAGCACTTCCGAAACGTTCTTATCGTCAAATTCCAGTGCGGAGCGCACAAGTTCGCTTTCCTGCTCCTCGAGAACGCCCTCTTCCTCTATCTCGTCGATGATGTACTTGAGCTCGTCCTCGGTCACCGTGGGGACACTTTCGGATGACTTGAAAAGCCTTGTGACCGCCTTTTTCAAATCCCCGAAAACCGCTGTAATCGGGGTAAGTATTATTATAAAAAAGTTCAGGAGACCCGCCGTCATCAGGGAAAATTTCTCGGCGTTTTCCTTGGCAAGGCTTTTGGGAAGAATTTCCCCGAAAATAAGCACCAGCACCGTCATGGCGGCTGTGGCAATCCCCACACCCTTTGCTCCGAAAAGGGAAGTGCAGATGACGGTACCCAGTGAAGTTGACATTATATTGACAATATTGTTCCCTACCAGAATGGCAGTAAGGGCTTTGTCAAAATCTTCGGCAATGGCAAGGGCTTTTTCCGCCCGTCTGTCGCCGTTGTTGGCAATAGCTTTCAGACGGATCTTGTTCACCGAGGAAAACGCCGTCTCCACCGATGAAAAGAACGCCGACAATAAAAGTAATAACCCAATAGAGACATACTCCATAAAACTTATACACTCCTGTTGTGATAGAGGCTAGAGGTTAGAGGCTAGAGGATAGAATTGTACATATGACAACAGGGCGGTTGAAAAGGCAAGCATTTCAAACTCCAACCCTGCAAGAGGTTAGAGACCGGAATTGTTCCCCTGACGCTTTGGGTGGGAGCTGCAAATAAGAGGCAAGTATAAGTACCCCAAAATTCCGAAAACTTCAAACTCTTGCCTCTTGCCTCTCAGCCGTATCCCCCGGTAACAAAACAGACCAACGCAGCACCCGGTCACCCCAAACCGCCCACAAACCAACATCTAGCCTCTAATAAAGGGTGCCCCCGGAGCAACGGTGCTCCGAGGGCGAGATCATGATATAGGATTATGGGGGATTTTCTGCGAAGTCGGGGTAAAAACTCCGCAGTGATTAAGGGGTTCTTTTATGACAATAGCGTGGGGTAAACGCCTATCATAAAAGCTGAAATGAAATCATGCGCTCGCTCGGAATCTCTTCCTCCCGAACACAATTATATCATACCCTATATTTGTGTAAAATGCGTGAAAAAACATTGAAATCAAAATGAAACATAAAATATTTTTTTCCGCATTTATGAAAGCCCCAAAGCTCTCCCGTTATCTCGTGTTCCGACCTGCCGCACCTGTGCGTGACCGTTTAGTTTATTTTATTGGAGAACTGCCGATTCGGTTTTTTGCCGGGCAAAGTCGCAGGGCGGCTTTGACCATTGCGGGAATATAAACCCTTAAATCAGCACTTCTGTAGTTATTATACCATATATTCCGGAAGTTGTCAAATATTCCGGGAAAATTTTTTCGGCGCAGGCAAAAACATACGGTCGGGTTATTTACAGCTGCTCCGCAATATCGTAAATGAGCCGCTCCGACTTCTCCCACCCAAGGCATGGGTCGGTGATGGATTTGCCGTAAACGCCCTCGTCCACCTTCTGGCAGCCGTCCTCGATGTAGCTTTCTATCATAAAGCCTTTGACTATGCTCTTGATGTCGCTGTTGTGGCGGCAGGCGTGAAGCACCTCGTGGCAGATGCGTATCTGCTCTTCGTATTTCTTGCCGGAGTTGGCGTGGTTGGTGTCAACGATAACAGCCATATTGGCAAGGTTCTTTTCGGCGTACATCTCGTGAAGCAGCACCAGGTCTTCATAGTGATAATTTGGGTGGGAGATGCCGTGTTTATCCACATATCCCCTTAAAATGGCGTGAGCAAGCAGGTTGCCGTGGCTGTGGGCTTCCCAGCCTCTGTAAAGGAAGGTATGCTCGGACTGGGCGGCGATAATGGA
The DNA here is from genome assembly GCA_023667745.1 of Ruminococcus sp. Lineage (GTDB taxonomy): Bacteria > Bacillota > Clostridia > Oscillospirales > Ruminococcaceae > Huintestinicola. Next base: position 13,294 of record JAMOZU010000008.1, on the reverse strand, counting down.
GTTGAGCATTACCGAATAATCCCCGCCTGTGGGGTTTTTCATGCCCACCGGAATATCAAGCCCGCTGGCGGTGAGCCTGTGCTGCTGGTCTTCCACCGACCTTGCGCCTATGGCAACATATGAGAGAATGTCCGACAGATACCTGTGATTTTCCGGATAGAGCATTTCGTCCGCACAGCCAAGCCCCGTTTCCGCAACAGCCCTTGTATGAAGCCGCCTTATGGAGATAATGCCCTCCAGCATATCCTCGCTTTTGGTGGGGTCGGGCTGATGTATCATGCCTTTGTAGCCCTGCCCTGTGGTGCGGGGTTTATTGGTATAGATACGGGGGATAATGAGAATTTTGTCCTTGACCTTTTCCTGAACTTTCGCCAGTCTGCATACATAGTCCAGCACGCTGTCTTCGCGGTCCGCCGAGCAGGGACCTATCACGAGAATGAACTTGCCCGATTCGCCCGTGAAAACCTCTCGTATCTCCTTGTCCCTCGCCTCTTTTATCTTAGCGATATTTTCGGGAATGGGGAACTGCTGCTTTATCTCCTGAGGGATAGGCAGCTTTCTTTTAAAATCCATATTCATCATTTCGTGTAACTCTCCTTAGAATGCGGCGAACAAGCTGCCGCTGAATATTTTACCGTATTGCAGTATTGCGTTATTGCGTTATTGCAATATTGCATTATTGCAATATTGCCTCGGTTTACGTAAACTTTAGTATATTATCGGTTTAAACCAAAGAAACCGAAACACAATTCCAAGTTTTATTATAGCATATAAATATTTATTTGTCAATGAAATTATAAGTAAAAATTGATAATTAATAATGAACGGAAGATTTTCAAATTAAATCTCGTTACGTAATTGTTTAACTTGCTGAAATAGCATTTGACACGGAAATAAATTTTCATAAAATAAGCCGATTTTCAAAAATTGATTTTCGTAAGCCTTTGAAAGAAACGCTTGACAAATTTCAAAAAGGTGGTATAATGAAGATAGGGAAGTGATAATGTGTGAGCATGTTGACGGAAAAGGAAACCGAATACGGCGTGAAGTACGCCGGGGAAGCGGTCAATGCGGATATGGAGTATATAAATTCGGAACATTTTGCCGGAAAGTTCAAGGATATTACTCCAAATGAAAAGGTGAACCAAATCTTACTGGAATGTTCCCGCAAGGCTATTGAACACCGAAACGGTACGCTGTATGAGGATATGTATATTATCAATGCCGTTACCGGGGAAATTATAACAAAACAATTAAATTCCGGAATTGAAAAGGGTATAATTTATACCGGGAAAATGAAATCTGCTATTGCCAAGGCAAGAGCAAAGGGGATTCCAATGATTGCGTTACATACTCACCCCGAAGGTTATCCCCCAAGCGTTGAGGATTTTAATTCCGCTTATAACCAAGGTTACATACTCGGTGTTGTTGTCGGACATAATGGGCAGGTATACATATTCAAGCGACCCGATGAAAAAATAAAGAATGCAGATGCTGTTCACGATAACATTGCGCTTATGTATCAGGCGGGTGCTGATGTTGACAGAGCGTACCGGGATATATATAAAATTTACGGCATTGATTACAAGATAAAAGGAGGAACTCATCATGCTTAAACCTGAAAACTGCGGTGAATTTGATAACTATGACTTTCCCTATGACCCTGCAAGGACAGAATTTCTGGCTGAGGGTGAAGAAAACGAACTGACAAAGAAGGCAATTGAAAACGTAAAAAAACTTAAAGCAGAGCAAGACGGACGAAAAACACAGCGAGCATTTTCGGCATCACCCAAGGTGTCATTTATGGATGCCCGAAGATAGTCAAAAAAAGAAAACCGCCTCTACCCAAGGCGGTTTTCCCATATGTCACCCAAATTTCAAAAAAGTAAAGAGGCAAAAAAACAACCATCTCCTGCCCCTGCTTCCTGCCCCCGCAAGCCCAAACACCTCTAGCCTCTAACCTCTAGCCTCTAAAAGGGCATCTCATCCGAGTCCTTTATCCTGACATATCCCCTGTAGTATTTCCTGCCGACAGCGTGACCGACTATCATCAGCACCGTCTCCGCCACAGCCGTGCAGCAGGCGATTATCAGCAGAATATCCCTTGCAAGCATTATCCCTTTGTGAACTCTTTCCATAAATATTACCTCCGTTAAAGTTTTATATTACTCGGTTACTTGTCCTCCAGTTTTTTCAAAGCCCGGAACTCTTCTTTGTCAAGACGATCCTGCCGCCCCTTGCCGTCACGTATCACCTTGATGTCCTCCCGCCCGAAAACAGCCGCAGGATCGTCGGACTTTTCCGGCTTTACCCTTATTTTCCCGCTGAGAACGTTTACCTCTTCCACATACCCCTTGAATTTCGGCGTTTTTACATACGCCCCCACCTTCGGCAGACTTGCAAGCTGTTCCTCGTAATAGTCCTGCTCATATTTCAGGCAGCACATCAGCCGCCCGCAGGTGCCGGAAATTTTCGTGGTGTTAAGACTGAGTCCCTGTTCCTTAGCCATTTTTATGGAAACGGGCTGAAAATCCGGAAGGAAGGTCTTGCAGCAGAACGCCCTGCCGCAAACGCCTATCCCCCCAAGCATTTTCGCCTCGTCCCGCACCCCTATCTGCCGCAATTCTATCCTCGTGCGGAAAACCGATGCCAGGTCCTTTACAAGCTCACGGAAGTCTATCCTCGTTTCGGCGGTGAAATAAAACAGGAGCTTGTTGTTGTCAAAGGTGCATTCCACGTCCGCCAGTTTCATGGCAAGCCCGTGAGCGGCGATTTTTTCTTGGCATATCTTCATGGCGGTTATTTCTTTCTGGCGGTTCTGCTCCAGTATCCGCATATCCCGCTCGTTTGCCGGGCGGATAACGGTTTTGAGCGGCATTACAAGCCGTTCCTCCTCCATCATTCTGTTCCCCAGCACAACCTCTCCGCATTCAACGCCCTTGGCGGTCTCCACTATTACCTTGTCCCCCGTCCCGAACTGCCGTCCCCCCGGAGAAAAATGATATGTCCGCCCCGCCTCTTTGAATCTTACGCCGATAATTTCTACCATCTTTTCAACCTGACCTTTCAAAAGCCGCCGATGTTATGTAACTTTTTCGGCGCATTTTAACAAACTTTTATAATAGGCTGATAGGCGATACTTCCCTAACAGCTTAATTTTCCCGCCAGTGCGCTTACAGCTGCCGCAGCATTGCAGTTTCTTGTGCAAAGGTGCATGGTCTCCGCCACTGCCTCGTACATCTCGTTGAGCCGTCCCCGCCCGGCGGCAGCCGCAAGCATTCGGCTGTCCTCCTCGTCGCACCCCATAAGCCCCACAGCCGCAAGCTCATCTTCACGCCCCTCAAAAGCCCTTATCGCCGCACTGTCCCGTATGACTTTCATGAGCATTTCAAGAGCCGTCCGCAGATTGTCTCTGGCTTCTATGGTTGTACCCGCAGCAGCCGCAGAATTAAGAGCCGCCGCCAGTGCGTATTCGTCCCGCCTTGCCATTGCGTGAGCCGCCGCCAGAGCCGTGTCCGCCGCCTTGGCAAGTTTGCCGCTGCCCTCGATATATTCCGCAGCGCAGCCGATGTTCCCCCCGAACAGCCTTGCCGCATACTTGATGTTCTCTTCCGTAAACGCCTTTTTCTTGTGAGAAGTCTTTCCGATGTCCCTCAAAGCGCATTCGCACTGCTCTGTTGCCGCCTCGTGAATTTCCAGGCACATGGAGCGGGAAATAAGGGTAGGCAGGAAAACCTCCTTTGTCTTGCCGGTGAAAATAAAATAGGCATGCTCCGGCGGGTCTTCGGTAATTTTCAGCATGGCATCCTGGGCTTTGTCGTCCCAGCCGTCGCAGTCGGCTAAAAGATACACCTTGCGGTCGCAGTCGTTGGGGGAGATATAGCTGTCCGCAACCACCTTCGGTCTAATGTCCTTATCCACCGAATAGGAGGTCTTGCTTTTTTCCACCTCGATAAAATCCGGGTGACCGCCGCTGGACACCCGGCGGCAGTTTTTGCAGACCCCGCAGGGATCGCCCTCCTCCGTCTTATCACTGCACAGCAGGGACATACCCAGATACCTTGCCGCCGTTTTTTTTCCCGCACCCTGCGCTCCGGTGATAATATATGAGTGAACGAATCTGTCCGTGCGAACCATCGCCCTGCACGCATTGACGACAGCTTCCTTGGAATACAGCCTCACAGCTTCTCAAACCTTTCTATATCCGTTACGAACACCGTCGCTCCCCCAACGGAAACTTCAATGGGGAAGTCACCGGCAGTCTCCGTCCTGCCTGCGGCGGGGGAGGGGACATACTGCTTGCGCTTTCTCGAACATTTCCGTATAATTTCAATAGCCCCATCCACACGCTTTTCTTCGGCGCATATAAGGAACGTGGTGTTCCCAGCCATAAGGAAACCGCCCGTGGAAGCGAGCTTTGTCACCTGATACCCGCTGCTTGTAAGCTCCGAGGAAACAGCATAGCTGTCGTCGTTATTGACAATGGCGTAAATAAGTTTCATAATATATACCCTTCTTTCAGCGTACGGAAAAGACCGTAAACGTTCTTCCCTACCTGCTGTTATTATATCACATTTACTTCCTCAATGCCATACCTTTTGAAAATTTTAATAATATCTTCCGTGAAAATTTCTCCCGGAACAATAGGGGACGTTCCCGGAGGACAGTGACCGACGGATATTCCCGCTGTCCGTCCCTCCGCCTTGTCTATGGGGATATTCTCTCCCATTGCCGTAATAGCCTCTCTTATGCCCACAGCGGCGGGAGGGAGCGTGAAATCTCTGTAATCGGGAACGTATACGGCTATCCTCGGCTGACGAATGTCGCCGAAAATTTTTTCGAGCCGCTCAATTTCGCTTACCGTACACCCGGCTAACATCAGCACCGTGAAACAGTCGTCCGCATACTCGCATTCAACGCCCTTTTCCCGCAGAACGTCCGCCAGTCCTTCGCCCGTGAACCCGGAAGGCGGCGTGAACACCGTAAGTTTCAGCGGTTCGTCGCCGTAAAAATGCCAACAGTCTGCAAGCCGTCTTTTTAGTGCAAAAAGGGCTTTTTCAGTTTCCCGAAAACCGCCGCCGTTATCCCGCAGTATCTCATTGCACCTGTCAAGTGAACAGAGTATCGGATAGGGCGGGCTTGTGGAGGCAAAGAGGCTCATGATCCCTTTGGCAAAGCCATCGTAAGGCTCAAGATCGGGGGCTTTTATGTGAAGATACGCCCCGCCCGTCAAAGCGGGAAGGGTCTTATGGGCGGAGTCGCAGCAGATGTCAGCTCCAAGAGACAGCGGGTGGATATCCTCTTCGCAGAACCGCAGATACGCCCCATGGGCATTGTCGACAGCAAGGTACACTCCCTTGTCCCTGCAAATGCGGGAAATTTCGGCTATGGGAGCTGTCTTACCCATATAGTCGGGAGAGGTTATGTACACGCAGCAGGGCTTTTCCCAAGGAGGGAGACTGTCAAGGAGACTTTTCACCGCCGCCGCAGTTACCTCCCCCGTTACAAGGCTGTGTTCATACCGGGGGACTATCCATTTCACCGTCAGCCCCAAACTTCCGCAGGCATTGACGAACGCCCTGTGGCAGTTTCTTGCCGCCGCCACCGTCTTCGACCCTGTAACACGGGTAAGCATTGCAAGCATCGTCTGAATACACAGAGTAGACCCTCCCGCCGAATAGAGCGTTCTGTGCGCTCCGAAAATCTCCGCCGCCGTTTCCTCGCTTCGGCGGATAATTCCCTTTGCCTCAAAGAGACTGTCTGCGCCGTGTATCTCGGTAATGTCATATTCAAAGAAGTTCTCTTCCGAGCCTTTGCCATTGTGACCGGGCATATGGGCTCGGAGAGTTCCTTTTTCATTGTATTCTTTACAAAAATCTATGATTGGGGTCGGCATGATAAATCACCTAATAGTTTAACTTTTTCAGATTCTCATCGCTCATAAAGGTGGACGCATTGTACAGGAAGAGGGTGCTGTCATACTCGGAAACATCAATAATATCTTTGTAGGACATATTGATATACCGCAGGTCTATCATGGTGATCTTTCCGTAATGCGCCGTCAGGAACGGCACGAAACAATGGGCGTAGCTGTCTTTGAATATAAGCAGACTGTCCCCCCTGCGCCCTGTGTCAACGGTTATCATAGGCTGATTCGTGCCGAAGAAGACGCTGTATTTGTCCTTAACGTCAAGGAACTCACGGAAGTACATTCCCTCGCGGGTCTCGGGGTCTTTGCCTATCTCGGAGTATATTTTTATTTTAACCTTTCCCCCATCTGCTTCACCGCCTTCCGTGGGAAGCCATATATCGAGAGTATCGGGCTTTATGCCGCCCCAAAGGGACTTTGAGTAGAAGGTACCCAAAAAGCCGTCCCCCGCATGCTCAATGTCGTATGACTCTTCCCCCAAAGGGGAATAGCCCATTTTTTTCCCCGCCGCCGTGTATGCCGCAAACGCCCCCGCTGTGGTCCAGTGATGGTCGGTGCGGTAGTAGATATAGTCCTCACGGTTTGCGTAAAGAGTTCCGTAAACGTCTATGGCGGCAACGCTGTCGGCAAGCTCGCCGTAAATATCCTCTATAAACTGCTGCTGATCGGGGTTGGGAGCGTATGGGGGCAGCTCGTCCCTGTAAATTTCCGCCTGGGTGGGGGCGATAAGGAGATAGACGGGCATATCGTTTTCCTCGGCAAATTTTCGGATACCCTCAACGCTTTTTGCCACCCTCTCCGGGTCGGGAGCGGATATTTTTTCAGCCATTCGGCGGGGGGTGATGTAAATGCCGTTGAGTTCCCGCCTGCCGCTTAGCATATCAAGCCCCATGCCCAGCTTTATCCAGCTGTCGTGAAAAGGGAAATGGTCGGAAACAAATTCCTCCGTGCCGCTCATGAAACTGCCGCCGAACCAAGACTTCGCCGTAAACTTGGGGGACTTTGCCAAATAGCGGTTCTGCACCTCGGAAAAATCCTCTTTGGGAGAAAACAGCGTGATACAGCCGACAGTTATCAGTGTGCCGAAAAACAGAAGCACCGTAACCACAGACGTTACAACCGAGAAATAATTCCCGTAACTTTTGGAAGACGAACGCCGCCCGCCTTTTTTTTCCCTTTTGCTCATTCAAAAAAGTACCCGTTGGGTTCTGCGGGTGTGCCGCCCTGTTCCCCGTAATATTCCTCGGGGAAGGAAAGGCTGCCTTCCGCCTCGGTGTAGTAGCGGTCAAAGCAGATGAACTTCATGGCGGTGCGCTCCTCGCCGTTTATCAGCACCGTCTCGAAAGCGGGGAAGCAGACCAGTTCTATCCCCACAGCCGCAAGATAACTCCTTGCAACGGCTATGCCCTTTACCGCCTGATTGGACGCACCTGCGCCCACAGCCCTAAGCTCCGTTTCGCCGTTTTTGCGTACTACATTTGCAATAGCTCCCGCCACAGACTTGGGGGAAGAACCTGCCGATACTTTTAAAATTTCCATGATCATGTACTCCTTCTGGATTTAATTTTTGGGTTCGTTTTGGTTTTTCGGCTTCAGAGGCAAGAAGCAAGAGGCAAGAATACCGCAAGCGTGCAATGAATTGACGTATGCAATAGAGTATACTCTTCACCTGTTGCCGAATGCCGCAATATGTATTTCCTTGTTTCACCTCTCCTGCAAACGTCTTATTTCAAGTGCTTTTCCCGTCCTTTCGTCGGCGGTGACGATAACGCCGCAGAAAAAGGGCGGTTCCTCCGACTCGGTAAAGCGGACTGGCATTTTGTACCGCTGCTTCTGCACGGCAAGTTCCTTTTTCACCCCCAGCACCGACAGCTCCGCTCCGCACATTCCTGCGTCCGTGATATACGCCGTGCCGCCGGGGAGGATAGTCTCGTCCGCCGTCTGAACATGGGTGTGAGTACCGATAACGGCGGTGACCTTTCCGTCAAGGAAAAAGCCCATTGCCTTTTTCTCCCCCGTTGCCTCGGCGTGAAAGTCGATGAAAATGTTGGGTGTGGAAATACAGGGTAGCAGCTTTTCCGTATACTCGAAAGGATTGCCGATAGGCTCCATAAAGGACGTCCCCATTATGTTCACAACGCAGAGACTGTAGCTCCCCTTATCTAAGATACACCGGCCGTGACCGGGGACTCCCTCCGGGTAATTTCCCGGTCTTAAAAGTGTTTGCGGAGACTCCTCCCACACTCCCATGAAATCCCGCCGCCTGAAGCAGTGGTTTCCCGTGGTTATCACGTCCGCAAAAGAGAAAAGCTCCTCCATAGCCTCTTTCGTAATGCCGTTGCCGTCGGCGGAATTTTCGCCGTTGGCAATAACAACATCTATTTTTTCTTTCCCCCGCAGTTTGTAGACTGTCTTGGCGGCAAACTTACGCCCGTGACTGCCCACGATGTCCCCGATGAACAATATTCGTATCATTTTAGTTGACCTCTTAGAGGCTAGTCATTAGAGGCTAGAGGCTAGAAGTTTCTTGGCTTTTGATTTTGCACAGCGTTATTTTCTTGCCTCTTGCCTCTTAATCTCTTGCCTCTCTATAGTATGTTCGGGCGAGCTTTTTCAAGGTGGCGGCGAGCTTGTCGGTGAGAACTCCCGCAGGGAACCGCCATTGCCAGTTGCTGCCGCCTATGGTGGAGGGGATGTTCATTCGGGCGGTGTTATCCAGCATGAGCAGATCCTGAAGCTGTATAATGCACAGGTCGGACACACCGGCATACGCCGTGCGGATAAGATGAGCGACGACCTTTTTGTCCTCCGCCTTTTTGGAAAGCCCCAAGTAGCGGCGTATCCGCTTTTTGGTTTCCTTGCCGCAGCCTTTGTACCAGCCGAGAGCTGTCTCATTGTCGTGAGTACCGATGTAGACAACGCTGTTTTTATCGTAATTATGGGGGAGATAGCCGCTGTCGTCCCCGCCGAAGCCGAACTCCAGCACTTTCATGCCGGGGTAACCCGCCTCTTTGAGCATGGTAACAACGTCCTCCGTAAGAAAGCCCAGATCCTCCGCCACAAGTTTTACTCCCGGCAGCTCCGACTTTATGGCTTTGAACAGCTTCATTCCCGGACCCTTGAGCCATTTGCCGTGCTCGGCGGTCTCGTCCTCGGCGGGGATTGCGTAAAAGCTCTCGAATCCCCTGAAATGGTCTATCCTTGTCAGGTCGAAAAGCTCCGAGCTGTATTTTACCCGTGTGACCCACCATTTATAGGAGTCCTTTTCCATTTTATCCCAGTCATACAACGGATTGCCCCAAAGCTGACCCGTGGGAGCAAAATCGTCCGGCGGACACCCCGCCACCGACAGCGGGCGGCAGTCCTTATCGAGCATGAACATCTGCGGGTTCGCCCATATATCGCTGCTGTCCATGGAAACATATATGGGCATATCGCCGTAAATTTTCACCCCCCGCTTGTTGGCGTATTTTTTCAACGCCCCATACTGGAGGAAAAATTCATACTGCATAAACTTCCAGCGGGCTATGTCCTCGGCGTTGGCAGCGGAATATTCACGGAGAGTTTCCTTGTCCCGCAGACGGTACTTGTCCTCCCACAGCGTCCACATCACCTGTTTGAAGTGATATTTCAGGGACATGAACAGGGCATAGTCCTCCAGCCACCAAGCATTTTTACGGCAGAAATCCGTGAAATCCGCCATATCCCCGCAAGGGGGTATCTGCCTCTTTCCCGAGGACATTTGCGAAACCGTTACGGTTTTTTCGCCCGCCGTACCCGGCGGAATTTCCCCGCCTGCCTTTGCCGCAGGGCTTGACAGGCTTGACTTATCCGTTCCCTTAGCGGAAAACGCCGTATATGCCTTTGCGAGTATAAGCCGCTTAAAGGAAAACAGCTGACCGAAATCGGCGAACCTGTCCTTGCTCCGCAGCAGACGTACATCTTTGTCGTTTTCCTCCAGCAGCCCCCCCGAAATAAGCATATCTATATCTATAAACAAGGGATTACCCGCAAAAGCGGAATAGCTCTGATAGGGTGAGTCCCCGAAGCCCGTAGGGCCTACCGGGAGTATCTGCCAATAGCCCTGCCCCGACCGCCGCAGGAAATCGACGAATTTATACGCCTCTTTCCCCAGCGTGCCTATGCCGCAGGGAGAGGGCAGGCTTGAAATATGACATAATATGCCGCATTCTCTCATAACATCAACCTTTCTTTGACAAAATCAACATTTGAAACTGCATACATTTATATTATACCTTTTTTTTATGAATTTTGCAAGGGGTATTTTATAAATTAATTAATAGTTAATAATTAGCTCAAATGCCCCGGGGCTTTTTCACTCAAACGCCGTGGAGGCTTGTTTTTGGAAAATGCTTTCCTTTTTGGTTTGGCGTGACTTGCCGAAGTTGCTTTTTGACAGATAAAATCTTTTTTTCCTTGACCCCTTTTCCACCCACCGGGTTATCGCACGAAAAAAATTGAAAATTGTTATCAGTGCAATATTTCGTTTGCAGCGACTTGTATTTACTTCCGAACGCAAGGGACTCACCTTGCAACACTTGCCTGGTGAAGTGCAAATATTAACAAAATCTTAATAAGTGTTGTTTCCTCTTGTAATTTTCGGAAAAATGCTGTATAATTAAAAAGATAAGAGATTTCAATTGCATTGCATTATGCAACAATAGATAAAGGAAATATGTTATGGATAATGATAAAATTTTTCAGCTGCTGATACATCTGCTTGTGCTGTTTACGGCAGTGCCGGTGCATGAGTTCGCTCATGCGTATGCGGCGGACAAGCTGGGAGACGGTACGCCGAGGGCGCAGGGGCGGGTAACGCTCAATCCCTTTGCTCATCTTACGCTGTGGGGGTCGCTTATGCTGATAGCGGCGGGGTTCGGCTGGGGGAAACCCGTAAACGTCGATCCGAGGAATTTCAAAAATCCCAAAAAGGGCATGATGCTGTCCTCTCTGGCAGGGCCTGCGTCCAACTTTATTATGGCGTTTCTGGCGATGATAGTGTATAAGGCACTGCTGTACGGCGGTATTGCAGCGCAAAGCGAATTGTGCTTGCAGATAGGGACGGTGTTCTTGTACATCTGCCTGATAAACATTTCTTTGGGGACGTTCAACTTCCTGCCCATACCGCCCCTGGACGGATCAAAGATATTCAATGCGGTGCTGCCGGAGAGGGTATATTTCAAGATAATGTCCGTTGAGAGGTATATTGCCGTAGCCATGGTGATCCTTTTGTACAGCGGACTGCTTGATGTTCCTTTGGGATTTTTGCAGGACGCAGCCATAAACGTTATGGACGTGCTTACAAGATGGGTCGACCTGATAGCGGGTAAGCTGATATGACGGTAACATATAAACTGGACGGCTTTGAAGGTCCTCTCGACCTGTTGCTGCACCTTATCTCCAAGCATAAGCTCAACATCAACGACATTCCCATACTTACCCTTGTGGAGCAGTACCTTGATTTTATCGAGGGGCTGGGTTCGCAGGATATGGAAACGGCGGGGGAATTTCTGGAAATGGCGGCAAGGCTCATTTACATAAAGACCCTTTCCCTATTGCCCCGTAAGGAAGAGGCGGAGGAGCTTAAAAAGGAGCTTCAGGGACGGCTGATAGAATATTCGCTGTGCAAAATTGCAGCGGCGAATTTAAAGGAAATTTACATAGGGGACGCTTTTGCGGTGCGCCGTCCGTTGGAGGTCGAGATTGATTTTTCCTACACCCTTTCCCACGACCCGAAAGAGCTTTTGGCGGCGTACAAGGGCTTGGGAAACAGGAAAAATATGCGGGAGGAACTCAAACCATCGGCGTTTTCAAAGCTGGTGTCAAAAAAATTCGTGACGGTGACGTCGAAGATAGTTTATGTCCTGAAAAAGCTGTATGCGGAGGGAAAATGCTCCATGGAAGGGCTTTTCGGGGAGATAAAGGATCGCTCGGACAGGGTGGCGGCGTTTTTGGCGGTACTGGAGCTGACCAAATCGGGGAGAGTTATGTTAAGCGATGACAACAGCGAACTTAGTTTAAACAGAGCGGACGGAAATATGCTTGACGAGGAGTTGTTTGAAGGATCGGACTATGACGGTTAGCGGTCGGAAAATGAAAGAGACAGGAGATTGATACAAATCCCTCATTGAATTATGGGGATTGGTATAAATAAAATAAAACATCCGCCTGTAACATGGGCGGCGAAAGGAAAGGTAATCTGAAATGGTAATTATTGAAATGGAAAACGGCAAGAAAATAAAACTGGAGCTTTATCCCGACAAAGCTCCCCTGTCTGTTGAAAACTTTGAAAAGCTCGTAAAACAGGGCTTTTACGACGGACTTATTTTCCACAGAGTCATCAGCGGCTTTATGATACAAGGGGGATGCCCCGACGGCACGGGCATGGGCGGTCCGGGGTGGCACATCAAAGGAGAATTTTCCTCCAACGGCGTTAAAAACGACTTAAAACACACAAGAGGAACTCTCTCCATGGCTCGTTCGGCAAACCCCGACAGCGCAGGCTCGCAGTTTTTCATCATGCACCAAGACGCTCCCCACCTGGACGGACAATATGCCGCTTTCGGCAGAGTGGTCGAGGGCATGGAGACTGTGGACGAGATAGCAGCGTGCGAGACCGACTACGGCGACCGCCCGGTAAAGGCTCAGGTGATGAAAAAGGTTTACATTGGCGAATAGCAAATTTGCCGCTATAAGGCTTTTCCCCGCCTGCGGCGGGGAAAAGCGCCAAACAAAACCATTTTGCAGGTACGGCGTTACAATGTAATTGTCAATTTTACTTTAAGGAGCAAAAAAAATGTTGGGTGAAAATCTCGTTTACCTCCGCAGGAAGCGGAAAATGAGCCAGGAAAAGGCGGCGGAAATAATAGGCGTGTCAAGGCAGACGGTGGCGAAATGGGAGTCCGGAGAAACTCTCCCGGACATCTCCAACTGCGCTGCAATGGCAAAGCTCTACGGCGTTACGGTGGACGAGCTTATCTTTTACAATGAGGACGCATCGGGACTGCCTATTCCCCCGAAAGGCAAATATTTTTTCGGCAGGCTGAAAGTGGACGGCGAAGGGACTATCACCCTCCCCGAAAGAGCCTTGCGTGTTTTCGGCGTTTCTCCCGGAGACGAACTTGTCCTGCTGGGAGATATCGACCAAGGCATGGCTTTGGTAAAAGCGGAGGGGTATCTGAAAATGGCGGAAATGATAAAAGAGGAGCAGTAATACAAATCCCTTATTGAATTATGGGGATCAGCATAAAATCATCTGTAATACTAATCCCCATTAGAATTATGGAGAAGAAGCCGCCGCAAAAACTTCCATATACGGTTTTTGCGGCGGCTGATTCCCATAAT
>JAMOZU010000089.1 GCA_023667745.1 Ruminococcus sp. | reverse complement strand
GCGGTGCGGCATAGTCGCACACGGCGTATGCCGTGTGCAGTATGCCGCCGCCCGTAAGGGCGCAGTCACTGACATAGACCGATAAAGTAAAGCATTCGTCCGCAAAGGCGAAAGCGGTCACAAATGCCGACAATGTAAAGCATTCGTCCGCAAAGGCGGTCGGTAACAGTTGCCGACAATGTAAAGCATTTGTCCGCAAGGGCGAATGTCGGTAATATAGCCCGACAAAGTAAAGCATTACACAAGTCAACCGATAAACACAACCAACCGAAAGGAGAACATCAGGTATGAACAAGGAAAAGATCGAGTATAAAATAAGAAAAGCAATTGAGAAAGAAAGGGCTGTCAATATTGTGATGAAGGGCGGCAGGGATTGTATGAGCGTTATCCCGCTGTCGCTGTTCAACGGGGTGCTGCTGGGAGTGAACGAGGTGAGTTTCAAGCCGGACGGTTATGTTATCATGCCGCTGGAAAGAGTGGAGAAAGCCGAGAGCGTAAAGGATCAGGGGTATAACGAGATACTCAAAAAAGAAAGGATATTGGAGGGGATAAATCCCCCGAAGATAGATATGACAAGCATGGCTTCCGTGTGCGGGTATTTTATGAGGAATAAAGAGTGCGTGTCCCTTGACGTGGACGGCGGGTTCATGGTGGGGAAGGTGACGGAAATAAAGAAAAGGGGGATAAAGTTCAAGCCCTTTGAAGCTCCGGGGAAATGGGGGAAGCCCGTTAAGGTGAAGTTTGAGGAGATAAGGGATTTGAATTTCGGGGATATGTATACAAGAGTTTATTCTAAGTATGTGGGTAAGTGATTGGAGTTGAGAGGCAAGAAGCAAGAGGCAAGAAAAGTACACTGTGCTTTGAACGGCAATTGGCTGTGAACAGTTCTGTGAACAAAATGCGGGGGAAATGTGCCGCTTAAATTATGATGTGAGATATGGGAAAGGGTGTGTGATGATATGGGGAAGACGGGGAATAGGGTCGACAGGAGCATTAAAAAAGAGGATAGGAAGATGCTGGCTAAGGTCATGGCGGAGTTTTTTCTTGTACTGTGGGGTTGCATTTTCCTCATAGGGATAATACATTCCGTAAGCAGATACGGGCTTGACATGGGGTGGGAAAGGCTGCCGAAAACGGCGGGCATAACGGCTATAGTGTCGGCGGTATGTACTCCCCTGTCATTCGTTTTCATAAAGGCTTACGCAAAGGCGGGGAAGGACAGGGGGAGCAGGCTTGAAAAAATAAAGCGGGAACATGGCACGGCAAGCAGGGAGGCTTACGATTTCTGCATGGAATGCTTCAATCACTATGCCCCCCGCCCCAATCAGAAAAATACTGCGGCAAGCTGGGCAATGCAGGCGGCGGCGGTGTGCGTGAACGGCAGGGATGCAGCGGAAGCAAGGCGGTGTCTGGGGCTGGCGGATATGTCGGGGTTTTTTGATTCACCGGAGGATAAGTATAATCTCCTTAATATAATCTCATATTTTCAGCTGCTTATCGGTATTGACATTCTGGAAAAAAATACCGAGGCGGCGGACAGTGACTATGCGGCGGCAAAGCCTTATTTCAACGAGATAAAAGAGGGGGACGGGCGATATATCCATGTGCAGACGACGGTGTGCGACTATCTTGCGTTCAAAGGGAAGACGGAGGAGGCATTAAGGCGGCTGTTCATACTGCTGGGCGAGCTGGAGGACAGCGAGATGAACGAGCTTAAAAGCGCAGTAAATGCCAATATTGGTGAGATATATTGGAAGACCGGGCGGCGGGAAGAGGGGGATGAGTATTTCAAAAAGGCGTTGGAATATTATCCGGAAGAATGCAGGTGGGAATTTGCTCAGAGGATAGAAATTGTAAAGAGGGAGACATGAGGCAGGAGACAGGAGAAATGAGGCAGGAAACAGGGAATTATGCAAATCCCTCTGACGGGAATTAGTATTAACGACAGAAAAACCGCCCGGCAAAATATATGCCCTCGGATAGGAAGTGAAAAAGATGAAAGGTAAGAATAAATCGGCGTTGGCAGCGGCGGCGTTGTCGTTGGTGTTGTCCTTAGGATTGTCCGGCTGCAGCAAGGAAAAGGAAGAAGATGTGAAGGAAAGCGGTGGGAGCGTTGCCGTACAGGGAGACGCAGACGTTACCAAAAGTGATGAAAGCACCGAGGACGAGCCGTATTTTTTCGGCTCGGACGAAACGGTTCACGACCTTGACCCGGAGGCTATGCTGCATATGAGAGAAGGGAAAAGCTACTTTTTTTCCTCGGAGCTTGAGGATATAAGTTTCTATCCGGAGGAGACGGCGGTAAAGCGAATGGGGCGGTACATCGAATACAAGGATACGTATTATCTTTCCTACACCTGTTCGGGGATAAGTTTTGTTATGACGGGAGACAGGGCGGAGGCTGTTATGGTATCAAACGGCGGGGCGTATGCGGATAATCAGCAGGGCTGGGTGGGGGTTATGATAAACGGCGAGCTTACCAAACGCATTCAGCTTTCCCCCGGCGAGGAAACGTATACCCTTTACGAGGGGGACGAGCTTAAAAATGCGGAGATAACCATAATCAAGCTGTCGGAAAATCAGATGGCATGCACGGGGATAAAGTCCATAAGCTGCCATGCTTCAAGAATAGCCCCCAAGTACAGGAAAGAAGGGCAGATAGAATTTATAGGGGATTCCATTACCTGCGGCTACGGCAACGAGGCGGAGTCACCGGCGGACGGCTTTGACAGTGCGCAGGAAAACGGCCTGCTGACATACGGCTACATCACGGCGGAAAATTTAGGGTTAGAGCCTGTGATAACGGCTATCAGCGGTATAGGGCTTATTTCCGACTACACCGGGACGGTTGGTGTAAAGGAGGATTACCTTTTAATGCCCGAGGTTTACGATTACAGCGACACCAATTTCGAGATGAGGCGGGGATTTGAGGAGCTTACCCCCTGGGATTTCGGGCATAAAAGCGATTACATTGTGATAAATCTCGGCACGAACGATTACAGCTACACCGGGCGGGACGAGGATCTGCACCGGGAATTTGAAGAGGCTTACTATGATTTTCTGGGGCAGGTAAGGGCGAAAAATCCCGATTCAATTATAATCTGCACCATGGGGATAATGGGGGCGGAGCTTTTCGATGAGATAGAAGCTGCGGCGATAAGCTACAAGCAGGACACGGGGGACGGGAAAGTCTTTGTTATGAAATTCGACTATCAGAGCGAGGAGGACGGCTACGGCGGGGACTATCACCCCACAGCCGCCACTCACAGGAAAGCGGCGGAGAAGCTGACGGAGTTTATCAAAAATCTGACCGGGTGAGGAGTTTTAAGCTGATGAAAATATTACGTGCATATCTCGGTTCACGGATAAAGACCATTGCCGCATGGCTGCTGGCGGGAATAAGTTTCGGGGCGGTGTTTGCCCTTTATTCGCTGCCCATAGAGGCGGTAGGGTACGGCATGGCTGTAAGCGGGTTTTTTATGGCGGCAATGGGTATTGCGGATTTCATGAGCTTTTCAAAAAAACACGCCGCACTGGTAAAATCAGCCGACGAAATAATCTACACCGACGAGTTCCTTCCCGCTCCCGCAAAGGGCGTTGAAGAGGATTACGACAGCCTTGTCCGCCTGCTTTACAGGGAGCTTAAAGAAAGCGAGAACCGCCTTACGTCGAGCATTTCCGAGATGACCGACTGCTACACCCTTTGGGCGCATCAGATAAAGACCCCCATTGCCGCCATGGGGCTGATACTCCGCCGGGACGAACTTGAGGAACATCTCAACAGGGAAGAGCTGACGGAGGAGCTTGACAGGATAGAACATTATGTGCAGATGGCTCTTTGCTTTGTGCGGCTGTCCTCTGACAGCAGTGATTTTGTGATAAAGTCATATCCCCTTGACGGCATTGTAAAACAGGGGGCGGGGAGGTTTTATTCCCAGCTGATAAGGCGGCGGTTACGGCTTGACATCAAGGAAACGGGATTGCAGGTGATAACGGATGAAAAATGGCTTGTTTTCGTTATCGAGCAGGTAATGTCAAACGCCGTCAAATACACCAAAAGCGGCGGCATTGAGATATACGCCGAGGACGGCGTTCTGTGCATAAAGGACAGCGGCGGCGGCGTCCCCGCCGAGGACCTGCCGAGGATATTTGAAAAAGGTTTCACCGGGGAGGGCGGAAGGTTTGACAAAAAAGCCAGCGGTGTGGGGCTTTATCTTTGCAGGAAAATATGCCGCCGTCTCAATCATGAAATATGGGCGGAAAACAGCCCTGCGGGAAACTTCCCCGGCGGGCTTGCGGTGAAAATTTCGATGAAGAGGGAGGAGATTGGGTTTGAGTAAAGTGAGTATGCGGAGCATATCAGAATAAATCGGAATGCGAACCTGTTCTTGTAAGCACAAGCAACAGTTCATCATTTTTTATTTCATATATCAGCAACCAGTCCGGGCGGATATGGCATTCTCTGTATCCCGCATAATTCCCTATCAAAGGGTGGTCGCAGTATTTTGCAGGCAAAGGCACTTGATTTGCAAGAAGATCAACCACAGTCCAAAGCTCATTTTCATCATACCCTCGCTTTAGCATTAGCTTAAAGTCCTTGGCAAATCTATTCTGATAACGAATCGTCAGCATATAGTGCCTCCTTAAGCTCGGCAACAGATGTAAATGGCTTGCTCAACCCTATCCCCGAAGCGGCGTCGCTTATGGCTTTTTCCGTTTCGGCATTGTAACGCCTTTGTATGGGAAAGGGTATGCCGTTAAATTCCAGAGACTGCCTGATAAAAATGTTCACGGCGGTACTCATATCCATTCCCAGTGAAGAAAACAGTTCCTGAGCCTGTGCCTTTATTTCCGGGTCGATCCTGATATTTATGGTTGATGCGGGCATATTATCAGCTCCTTTCTTTATTATTATATCACAATGTGAGTACAATGTCAATACATAAAATAAACCAATCACCCAATCTGTTCAGTATGTTTTCCCCTGCCTGCGGCTGGAAAAGCCAAAAAAATGATTTCCCTGTAAAAATCCCCCAATCTTACAAAAATGTAAGGAAAATGTAAGCCAAATCTATGGCGAACATTTTCTTTTTTTGTTATAATTAAATCGGACGGTAAAAATAAAAGAAAACGCACAGGCAAAGGCAAGACCGCAAATTTCTTGGCTCTTGCTTCTTGCCTATGTCAGCAGGCGTTTTTTCCCGCCTGCAGCGGGGGAAAAAATAATTCAAAACTTTAAAGGAGCATATCAAAATGAACATTCTGGAAGTCACGAACGTAAAAAAGATATACACTTCCCGATTGGGAACGAACAAGGTGGAGGCTCTCAAAAACGTCAGCTTCACCGTAAACAAGGGCGAGTATATCGCCATTATGGGCGAGAGCGGGTCGGGAAAGACTACGCTGCTGAATATCCTTGCCGCCCTCGACAAGCCCACTTCCGGCAGCGTTCTGCTGGAGGGGCGGGAGCTTGCAAAGATAAAAGAGCGGGACATTGCCGCATTCAGGCGGGATAATCTGGGGTTTGTGTTTCAGGATTTCAATCTTCTTGACACCTTCACCGCAAGGGACAATATTCTTCTCCCCTTAGTCCTTATGGGTACTCCCCCGAAAGAGCTTGAAAAGCGTCTGCTGCCTGCGGCGAAAAAGCTTGGAGTGGAAAAGCTGCTTGACAAGTACCCCTATGAGCTTTCGGGAGGACAAAAGCAGCGGACGGCGGCGGCGCGGGCTGTTATCACCGATCCAAAAATGCTTCTGGCGGACGAGCCTACGGGTGCGCTGGACTCGAAAGCTTCCGACGAGCTGCTGGAGCTTTTCTCCAACCTCAACCGTGACGGTCAGACCATTTTAATGGTAACTCACTCGGTAAAAGCCGCCAGCCGGGCGGGGCGGGTGCTTTTCATAAAGGACGGCGAGGTGTTTCATCAGCTGTATAGGGGAAACGACGGGGATAAGGAGATGTACAAGAAAATTTCCGATACTCTTACGGTGATTTCGGGCAATTCAAAATAGGAGCTTTTTCTTGCCGCCTGCGGCGGCAAGAAAAAGCAGACACATATAAGAAAGGATGCAGCAACAATGACCTCACTTTTACTCTACCCCCGCCTTGCTTTGGGCGGGATAATGAAAAACAGACAGACCTATTTTCCCTATATCCTTGCCTGTTCGGGAATGACGGCTATGTATTACATAGTCTCATTCCTCTGCCGCAGCGATATGGTGGCGGAGCTTAGGGGCGGCGAAATAATGCAGAGTATGCTTGTAATGGGCTGTATTATTTTGGTGCTGTTTTCGGCGGTGTTTCTTATCTACACAAACTCCTTCCTTGTCCGCAGGAGGCGGCGGGAGTTCGGGCTTTACAACATACTGGGGCTTGGGAAAGGGAATATCGCCCGTATAATGCTTTGGGAAACGGTCGTAATATACGTATCGTCGGAGATTATCGGTCTGATGTGCGGCATACTCTTTTCAAAGCTGTCGGAAATGCTGCTGGTGAAAATGCTGGGGGGAGAAAATTCCTATACCTTTGATATAAAGCCCCGCTCGGTTTACGAGGCTCTTATCTGTTTCGGAGTTATTTCGCTGATAATTCTGGCAGGGTCGCTTTTTAAGGTACACCTTTCAAATCCCATCGAGCTTCTTCACAGCAACGCAAAGGGGGAAAAGCCGCCCCGCAGCAATATCCCCTTTGCTCTTACGGGGACTTTGCTTCTTGCTGCCGCTTATTATATGGCTGTAACGGAGGAAAATCCCATAAAGTCCATAGGCGTGTTCTTTGTTGCTGTGATAATGGTTATTATCGCCACGTATTTACTGTTTATCGCAGGGTCGGTAACGGTGTGCAGGCTCATGCAAAGGAACAGGGATTACTATTACAAGACGAGCCATTTCGTGTCCGTGTCCCAGATGTCCTACCGTATGCGGCGAAACGGAGCAGGACTGGCATCCATATGTATACTTGCCACAATGGTGCTTGTTACCCTCTCCACCACCACCTGCCTTTATGCGGGAATGGAAGATATGCTCCGCAAAAATTATCCCCGCCAGTTTATCACGGAAACTTATTCGGACGACCCGGATATTATCGCTCTCTCCCGAAATGTTACCCTGAACGCTCTGTCAAAGGAAAACACCGTTACGGAAAACACGATAGAGTATAATTTTCTGCGGGTGGGCTGTTCGCTGAAAAACGATCTTCTGTATTTTTCAACGGACAACTGGAAAGCCATAGAGGGGGAGGCGGCTGTCCCCGAAATAAAAAATCTCTACCTTATTTCCATAGACGACTACAACCGCACCATGGGCAAAAGCGAGACCTTGGGCGAAAATGAAATCATCCTTTTTGCCGACGGGGACGATTACGGTTACAAGTCCCTTAACATCTACGAATACGGCACTCTTTTCGTAAAGGAGAAGGTCACCGATTTTGAGCCTACCGGCACAAGCGTTGTACTGGGGATAACCGGGGACATCTATGCTTTTGTGAACGGTGAACTTTTCGATAAGCTGAACCTTTTGCAGAGGGAAATTTTCGGCGATAACGCTTCGGAGGTACACAATTACTATGCCTTTGACGTTTCCCTTGACAATGAGCGGCAGATAGCCCTTTACGACAGCATTTGCCTTGATATGGCGGAGGCAAACCACGGCGAAAAGCTCTTCTCCTACCTTATCGATTCAAGGGCATACAACCGGGGGGACTTTATCTCCATTTACGGCGGGCTGTTCTTTTTGGGTGTGCTTTTAGGGAGCGTGTTCATCTGCGCCGCCGTGCTGATAATGTACTATAAGCAAATATCCGAGGGCTACGAGGACAGGCAGCGTTTCGAGGTGCTGCAAAAGGTGGGCATGACCGACAGGGAGATACGCCAAAGCATAAATTCCCAGGTGCTGACGGTATTTTTCCTGCCCCTTGCCGCCGCAGGAGTTCACACATGCTTTGCATTCCCCCTGCTGACAAGGTTGCTTGCTCTGTTCGGGCTGCATGATGTAAGGCTTTTTGCAATTGTGGCGGTGCTGTGTTTCCTTGTCTTCGGTGCGCTGTATGTGCTGGTGTACTTTTTAACGTCGAGGAGTTACTTTCGGATAGTTGCCGGCTATGGTTCGGAAAAATATTAACCTGTCAATCTTCACGGAAAGGAGCAAGCAATATGAAATTTTTTTCGACCGTTGTCCGTTTTATATTCGGCGGGATAATAACTCTGCTGATAATCCCCGCCGCAGGAATTTTCGTGCTTATAAGAGGCGTGTGGAAAATTATGGATAAGATACTTGACCTTATCGAGCCGAAGGAAAAAAATCACGTTGAGGAACGGGAAAAGTATGAGGACTCTGAAAATTATGTGCAGAAAATTAATTAAACTTGCGGCATCGGTTTTGCTGATAATTGCCGCAGCGGCAATGGCGGTGCTGATATTTTTCGGCGCACGGGGATATGAAATATACAAGAAAGCCACGGGGGAAGTTCCCGTATCCGCCATGTACGCCGCCGTATACTCCGAATGCCCGGAATTTGCCCATGCGGATGAGCTGCCGGACTTTTACGTAAAAGCCGTAATAGCCGCCGAGGACAAGCGGTTTTACTCTCATAACGGCATTGACCCATTGTCCCTTGCCCGTGCGCTGTGGCACGACATAAAGGCGAAAGCCCCCGAACAGGGCGGCAGCACCATAACCCAGCAGCTGGCGAAAAACTTCTACTACAGCGGCGAAAAGAGCCTTGAGCGGAAGTTTGCCGAGGGCTTTACCGCTCTTGAAATCGAAAGGACATATTCCAAGACACACATTCTTGAAATGTACGTCAACAGCATCTATTTCGGCAGCGGCAATTACGGCGTTGTACAAGCTGCCGGGTGCTATTTCGGCAAGCCGTTGTCCGAGCTTACCGACTATGAATGCGCCATGCTTGCGGGCATTCCCAACGCCCCTTCCGTCTACTCTCCTCTTGTCAGCCCCCGCCTTGCGGCGGAACGGACGGAGCAGGTGATGGAAATGGCGGAGGATTAATACAAATCC
>JAMOZU010000088.1 GCA_023667745.1 Ruminococcus sp. | reverse complement strand
CGGCGGGCTTTCCGTAAAGTAATTTTCACAGTTAAAAAGGGCTTGCAGCGGTTTTGCTGTAAGCCCTTGAATTTTCAAATAAATATTGCTTTACTCTTCCGCGCTGTCTTCCTCATCGCCGAAGTCAACCGCCTGCATAAGCTGATTCCAGGTGTTGTTGACGCTCTGAACGCACTCGCAGTACTTTTCCGAGATCATTTCCCTGGGTATTCCCAGCTCGTCCGACAGCTCGTTCATCTTTTTCCAGTTGGCATTCTCATAGCAGATGACCGTATCATAAAGCATACCAGCCCTGCCCTCGTGGGATATGAGAGCTGCCTTTATCTCTTCCCCTATGGGTATCTGCGCCAGTACATCCGCCAAAGGCACCTGCATAAGCTTGCCCAAGGTGGAGAACATTCCCATAAGATATGCCTCCGAACGGGAAATAGGCATACCGTCCGCAAAGTCCACCAGCTCCGCACAGAAATTGCCCCGCAGGAAAGACAGCTTTATAAGCTCGTCCGGCATAGAGCCGTCGTCGGTCTTGAAGCTCAACAGATATATCCACTGCTTTAACTGACCCAATCCCAAAATGACCAATGCCTGCTTGACCGACTTTGCTCTGTTGCGAAGCGCAAAGTAAGCGGAGTTTACCAGCTTTAACAGGGAATAGGTAAGGGAAACGTCTCTGGAAACAATCTCCTCTATCTCGTCGATGTCCGGCTCGTCTTTATTGACGGCAGCCATAAGGAGCATAAAGTTCCCCTGCATAATTTTTGCTTTCTGCAATGCCGCAGGCAGACGCTCGGAAACATAGCTCCCTTGGAACGCCACGCAGCCGTAGAGTTTAGCCCTGTCATAAGCCTCGGCGCAATCGATATTGTAGGCTATCATCTGCTTGTTGAAGGACGTACCTATGCGGATAACGTTCTCAAGAGATGGGTCGGTGTAGTTCTTGAAATTAACCTTTATGTAGTCAACGATATCCAGCACCCCGAAAAATCTCGGAGCGAACTCGAAATCTATTACCGCTATCTTATATCCCGCCTGCTTGAACTTGGTTATCAGCGGGTGGGACATGGGGTTGGTGATAAGCGTGTCCTCAATTTGGATAACCAGCTTCGTGGTATCGAACATTTTCGGGATATTCTTTACCAGCAGATTTCTGGTAAAGGTTATATAAGCGGTTTTTCCGCCGATAAAGCTTTCGCTGTCCATAGAGGAGAGAAAGTTTTCAATGGCGTTTGCGGCGGCAGTGTCGTCAGCCTGCCACATTTCAACCTGATCGTCCGCATAAAGGATCTCGTAGCCCATAGCTTTCTGATCCCTGTTCATAATGGTTTGTCTGACAATATAAGGCTCCATAACGGCTCTCCTTTAACATTGGTATGTATTGTATGCTTTGCCGAAAAATCATAAGCTGACAATACTTTCTTTATCTATTATAACATATTTGGAAAAAAATTTCAAGACTTACAGGCTAATTTGAAGTAAGTTTTCAAGGCGATTTTTTGTGTATTTTGCACAAAAAATCCAAAAAAGGGAGAACGCTGTTCAGCCCCGTAAAGGCAGCGGACTCCCCGAAAAATTATAAAACCGTTTAACGGGTCATCTGCGCCGCGATGTGTTCCTGCGCTTGCTGTCGATATTCTTTTTAATATCACTCATACGCTCGTCCGAACTTGCCTTGAACCTGTTCATCATATCCTCAAAAGCCGATTCGGGCGTAGGCGGCTCTTTCGGAGCGGCTTTCTGACCGCTTCCCTGCCCGCCGCTGCGGTTCTGTCCTCCCGGACGTCCATGTCCTCCGGAACGCCCTTGACCTGCGGCTCTGTCTCCTCCGGGACGGTTCTGTCCGCCTCCCTGACGGCTCACAGGGGGTTTTTTCAGGGGTGCCGGGAGAGCTTTCTTGATGGACAGAGAAATTTTTCCGTCTTCCGAAATGCCCAATACCTTCACCTTTACCTGCTGCCCCTCCGTAAGGTGATCTTTTATCTCGTTTACAAATGTGTTGGCAACCTCGGAAATGTGAACCATTCCCGTGACCTTCGGTTCTATCTCCACGAATGCTCCGAATTTGGTAATACCGGTTACCTTGCCCTCGTAAATTTTTCCTACCTCCGGCGTCATAAGTACAATTAACCCTTTCCTCATATTCCTTTGGGAACGCCCGCAAGTCGGGGGTTCCCGATATTTTTGACCCTCTTCGCCCGCATTCTGCGGACAGCCGCAGGTCTATTCAAAAAGCGAGACGGGATTCGCCCCGCTTTATTTGATATAAATGTTTTATTTTCGCTTTGCATAGATGTTGCTGATAACCTCGGAGCTGCCGTTTTCACGAACAACAATATTCTGCCAATGAAAGGAATTTTCGGTTATCTCCGAAAAGATAAAGCGGTTATCCGGATTTTCCGATACAGTCCCCACAAGCCTGTCCTGCTCCTTTTGCCAGGTTACGTGAATGTTATAATCCTTGGTGCAACAGAACATTTTCCGGCACTTTTCTCCGAAATCGAACCTTCGGATCGCCGTACCGTATTCTCCGTCCTTCTGAGGTTTTGTCTGCCTTTCGGGACGGGAGGGGCAGATGAAAATATCCTGAACTGCCGACCCTTCGAGAACCTTTCTGAACAGCCATTCACCCTTGACCTGCCGCAGAGTTTTGCTCTCCGATCCGTTGTATCCGTCGTAATAGTCGAAATCCCAGTCTCCTATCAGCGGCGCATACCGGTCATAGCCTTGGGGAATAATATCCGAAACATTGCCGAGCAATGCCTCGTCAAATACAGCCATAGAGAAACATCTCCTTATTGATTACCCAAAAGCAGCACCTGTCAGTTTCTTGCATGGTCGAAAAATCTTCTTTCGTCCGGGTAGGCATAACCCAGCTGCTCCATGGCGATGCGCTCCATATATGTGCGCTCGTCCTCCTCGTTGAGAATGCTTTCGTAGCCGGAATTTTCCGCTTCCAAAGCCGCCGCCTGCTGCCGCAGAAGCTCCAGCTCTTCCTGCTTTTCGTTAAGCTCCGCCTTGTCCCCCAAAATGGAAATAAGACAGGCTATGAACATCACCGCCAGCAGCGGAAGGCTTAAATACCCTATAAGAGGGCGGCTGAGCTTTTGCTTTTTTCTGTATGCCTTTTTCAGCGCAGCAATCGCCGCACGCTTTTCCTTTTCCTCCGACATTTACCAAACCTCCCTTGCAGCCGTTCCGCATTATAACTTTATGCAGACCGCACCCGCTTGATTTTTTGAGGCAACCGGTCGGCTTTTATCATCATAAAAACACAATACATCTATCCTAATATATTATACACTTTTATGCCGATGATTTCAAGTCCTTTTGGAAATTTTCTTTACCTTCCGGGCATTTTTCGGCATTTGCAACAAATTTTGCTTTTATTTTTTGTGAAACTTTGGCAAATATTTTCTTTGCTGTATCAAACATTTTCATTGATATTTTATACAGCATTCCGTATAACCTGCCGAATATTCCCCGGAAGATACCCATTACCACCGTCCCTACGGTCATAATATATATAACCCCTCCCAAGAAAGCTCCCACCCAATAATACACCCTGACCTCTCCGCCCGCAAAGAGCAGGGAGAACAGATATATTCCAAAGCCGCAGATGCAAAAGAAAAGTATATCACCCGCAGCCGTTGCGGCGTTCCCTCTCAAAGGCGGCAGCAGCACACGCAGTGCTCTGAACAGGTCGAAGACAACGCCGAAGACTCCGCCCATTGCCACCGACAGCAGAAAAAGCTCTGTCTGTTCCGCCACGGTAAAAAAGGCTTCGGTTTCTATTTCCGTGATAAATATATGATAATCCATAGCTGTTTCAGCCCCTTTTGTAATAGGACAAGAGGTCAATTTTCCGCCTTAGCCTTATTTGCTTATTTTCCCGAACACACTCAACGGCCCTGTGACCTTGCTGTCGCCGTATTGCATGGAGGAGATTTCCCCCTCTATCACCATTTCCCCCGTCTCCACGGACAGGGAGCTTACCCGCAGGTTTTTTCCTTTTACCAGCAGTTCTCCCAGAGATGTGTACAGCAGTACTTTGTTCTCGTCAAATTTGTCTGTGTCGGTAACTCCCGTGATGACAAGCCTTTTACGGTTTGCAAGGCTGATATCCTGCCTTGTCTCCGCTTCGCTTTTTTCATTCTTATCCTTAACCGTCATAAAACAGCCCTCCCGAAATGTTCATATATAATTATAGTATCGCAGCGGCGGGAATATGCAGTCTGCGGAAAAATCTGTTTCACAAATTGCTGCTGTTCGGTTTTCCCCCCGGCAGACAGCAGCGGAAAAACGGGTTTGCATATGAACGGGAGATGTTTACGATTTTTGTACTCCTTTGCAGATTCTGTATCCGAAGGGAAATTGGTAATATTTAACATTTATCTTACTTGTAGTTCAACAAAATTTGTTGACAATGCCCATATGAAAATCCGAAAAAAATTTGAAAAACCCCTTGCAATTTTCGGATAAATGTGATATAATAGAAATAACCGATTGAATGGACTCAATGCGGGGGCTGTGTTTTGGCGGGGGGCGGTCGGCTGAAATTTAAAAAACATATCCGATATATAGGTGTGCGGGCCCTGTGCAACAAAACACCGTGAACCATGTCAGGCGGGGAACCGAGCAGCATTAAGCGGTACGTTTAGTGTGCCGCAGCAAGTCCGCACACCTATGTACCGGATTTTTTATGGATATGGAAGTGATAGATTGAAGATACTTTCCCGGATAATAGGATTTTTAAGCGACCGGTTTAACAAGACCGCACCGGGGGTCTTGAAACTCATATATGCAGCTGCTGTCTGCGTTTTCATTACAGCCGTCTGCACCGGCGAAACAACGGCGGCGTGGATAGTGGGGGCAGCAATTCTGTTTACGGTCATACTCCAGCTTCTCAATGTCCTCTCCGGGGTTGCCTCCCCGAACGACCTCACCGCTTACGATATGAAAATGATCCGCATGAATTTCCCCTTTACCCTGTGGAGCAAGGTCATAGAGGCAGTGAACCTTATTCATCACGGCGAGGACAGTGAGGCTTTGAGTGTTTTGGGCGAAATGAGCGAATATGATCTTAACGGACGGCAAAAGGGAACTTTGAACTTTTACCGCTCTATTTGCTACAACCACATGGGTTATCCCACAAATGCGGGCAGGTGCGCCGCCGAGGCTGCGGACAACCTTGTTTGTATGCCCGAATCCATGCTTATGGCGGCAAGAAATTTCGCCCTGGCGGGAAACTATGCCCAGTCCGAGGAGTATTACGAAAAACTCCTCCCCATTTCCGAGGAGCAGAGTGTGTTCCCCTTTATTTACAATGAAATGGGCAGGGTCTACCTTTCCACCAAACAGGGTGACAAGGCGGAAATGGCATTTTCCAAAGCTCTTGAAGTAGGCTTCGCAGCCACCAGTGCGCAGGGAGGCATGGCTCTTGCTTGCCTTATGCAAAACAGAAGCGACGAGGCGTGCGAGTGGTATCGGGTGGCGCTTTTGTCCCGCATAGAGGACGACGACGGCTACAAGGAATTTGCCGCACAGGTCTGCCGTGCCTTGGGTCTTCCCGATGATTATCTCGACGTGCATCTTCGGGAAAAATATGCCGGGCAGCCGGCAAAAGCGGCGGAATAGCGTAATGCGATTTCTCCGGGCTTGTATCCGGGTCTCTTGCGGCTGACCTTTTAAATCCAAAATTATTTCCGGCAGGTGGTGATGTTCAGATGTATCAGGCGTTATACAGGAAATACCGTCCTGTGACCTTTGACGATGTGATAAGTCAGCCCCATATCACAGCCACTCTGAAAAATCAGCTCATTACGGGAAAAACCGCCCATGCCTATCTTTTTACAGGCTCACGGGGTACGGGCAAGACCACCTGCGCCCGTATACTCGCCAAAGCCCTTAACTGCGAAAATCCCAAGGACGGCAGCCCCTGCAATGAATGCGATATATGCAAGGCGGCGGACGATTTCGCCCTTGCGGACATTGTGGAGATAGACGCTGCTTCCAACGGCTCGGTAAACGATGCCAGAGATCTGCGGGAGGCGGCTGTATATACTCCCGAACGGTGCAGATACAGGGTATACATCATCGACGAGGTGCATATGCTTTCCAAGGACGCTTTTAATGCGCTCCTTAAAATAATAGAAGAGCCACCCCCTCACATCAAGTTCATTATGGCAACCACCGAGCTTCACAAAGTGCTGCCCACCATCCTCTCACGCTGTCAGCGGTTCGACTTTGCAAGGATACGCACGGAGGACATTGCGGACAGGCTCGTAGAGGTGGCCGGAAAAGAGGATATCTCCATAGACCGCGAAGCGGCGGAGCTTATTGCAAAAACCGCCGACGGCGGCATGAGGGACGCTCTTTCAATTCTCGACAGGTGTATCGCTTTTTCGGAAAATATTACATCGGAAACAGTCTCGGAAGCGGCGGGGATCGCAGGGCGGGAGAGTATTTTCGGGCTTGCGGAGGCGGTGATCGACAAAGACCCGGCGTCGGCTCTTAAAATAATAGCCGACCTTTACGACCGCTCGAAGGATATGTCGAGGCTTTGCGAGGAACTGACGACCCAGTTCCGCAACATTCTCGTGACGGTTTCCGCTCCGTCCCTTACGGATATTCTCGTATGCCTGCCTTCCGAGCTTGCTCTTATCGGGGAGATAGCGGGAAGGACGGATACGGAAAGGGTAATATCCTGCCTTGACGAGTTAGGTCACTGTGCGGAGAAAATGAGCCGTTCCCTTTCCAAGCGTGTGGATATGGAAATGTGCGTTATCCGTATGTGCAGCGGTATCCCCGTCGCAGGCAGGGCGGAAGTCCAAGGTGAGTCATTGTCGGAAAAGTCCGAGGAGATAGTCCGCCTTAACAACCGCATTGCGGCTTTGGAAGACGCAATGCGCAAAGGCGCAGCAGTTCGGCAAGCTCCGCCGCCTCCCGTTCAGAATCCCCCGCAGGCTATGTCCCCGGAAGAATTAAGGCTTTTCGAGCCTGTCAGGGAATGGCAGGAGATAATCGAACGCCTGAAGAAGACCTGCCCTCCCATAGCTCCCATGCTCGTTGGCTCTCACGGCTATGTTAAAAACGGTTCGCTGATAGTCAACACCAAGAATATCATGATAAGAGGGCTTCTCGGCACCGACGACAACAAAAGCAAGGTTTTGGCGGCGGCGGCGGAGCTTACGGGAAAGTCTTTCAAAACCGTTCTTGTGGGCAACAGACCGGAGCTTGACAGTTATGCAGGCAGCGTCCGTCCCGCAGATAACCCACCGCCGAAAGGTGATGCTCTCGGTGACGGCGGCAAGGGCGACATCTCCCAGCTGCTTCGGAGGGCAAAGGACGGCGGCGTTGACGTGGGTCTGATGGAATGATAAAGCTATTTCGGACACCCGAATTTTTCGGAGTTCCTTAAATAAAAATCAAAGGAGTTTTAATCACTATGAAAGCAAGATTACCACAAGGTATGGGCGGCGGCGCTCAGAATATGCAGAGCATGATAAAGCAGGCTCAGAAGATGCAGGAGCAGATAATGGGCGTACAGGAGGAACTGGAGCAGAGGACGTTTACAGCGACTTCGGGCGGCGGTGCGGTAGAGGTGACCATGAACGGCAAAAAGCAGGTGCAAAGCCTTTCCATAAAGCCGGATGTTGTTGACAAGGACGATATCGAAATGCTTCAGGATCTTATTATCAGCGCAGTGAACGAATGCGTAAGCAACATCGACGCTACCGCTGAGGAAAATATGGGCGCAGTTACGGGCGGGGTAAGTTTTCCGGGGCTATTCTGACGGTGGCAAGAAGCAGGATTTTCGGCGGCTGATAAAGGTACACACAGCTTTTATCAGCCGCTTGTTTTCAGCTTCTGTTCTTTATGCGTTCAACAGCCTGTTCGAGTATCTCAATAACCTTGTCCTGCTTGCCGCTTTTGAGCAATGCAACAATTAATTCATATTGCGTACACAGATTTTTATCGGACATTTTAACGCCGTCTCTCGGATTTTCTAAGAAAATGCCGCCTGCAAAAAGATTTTAGGCAAATATAAACCGGTATTTCCCCAATATGTATTATACATCATTTCGAGTTTTTTGTCAACTGCAGGCATTTTCCGATAAGCTGTTAAGTAAATGCCGATTAATTTATTTTTATAATTTGTATACTTTTCAAATCCTTATGCCGGATGTTTTCCCCGCCGCAGGCGGGGAAAAACGACATCACTTACTTCTTTGGAGGTCGAACACTTTGGCAGACAGTACCGCATTGCCCTTAGTACTTTTATCCGAGCAGTTTGCAAAGCTGCCGGGGATAGGAATGAAAACCGCCCAAAGGCTGGCATATTTTGTTATGAGTATGCCCGATGAAGAGGTAAAAGCCTTTGCCGACGCTCTTCTGAACGCCCGCACCACCATAAAGGAATGCGCTGTTTGCTGCAACCTGACCGATGGCGAGAAATGCCCTGTCTGCGGCGATGTACGCCGTGACAACACCACCGTCTGCGTGGTGGAGACCCCCAAGGACGTTTCCGCATTCGAGCGGACAGGGGAGTATAAGGGCGTTTATCACGTTCTCCACGGTCTCATTTCCCCCTTGGACGGCATAGGACCGGAGATGATACGCATAAAGCAGCTCCTTGACAGGTTAAAGGACGGCAGCGTAAAAGAGGTCATTATGGCAACCAATCCCACAGTCGAGGGAGAAGCCACCGCCATGTATATCTCAAAGCTGTTAAAGCCTATGGGCATTAAGGTGACCCGCCTTGCATTCGGCATTCCCGTAGGGGGAACTCTCGAATTTGCCGATGAGGTAACGCTCTTCAGAGCCTTGGAGAACAGAAACGAAATTTAGTAATTTCTCACAAATCAACCCACAACAATTTGTATATTCCTACAATTTTTCCGTCAGATATTGACAAACTCCAAAAACTGTGTTATACTATTATAGTCGGTAAACGTTGAAGACCGCTAAGGTAGCCACCCCCAAAGGCGAAAGTGTCAGACCTTTGTCTCTAGCTTCTAACACCCAG